>NZ_JBSIPA010000008.1:0-43301 GCF_053574605.1 Caballeronia sp. M23-90
CCGGGTCAATGTCATAAGCCGACATAATGAAAACAAAGTCTCGGTCGGCGTGCATGATATTCGGGTCTTTCGGGTGAACAATGAACGTCCCCATCATTCCCATTGCCATCTGCACCATTTCATCAGCAATCAGGCCGTAAAAAATGACAGCCTCGTGAATCGATGTGAAGAGATATCGCCGTTACCCGTTCGGTCTGCGTTTCGTCGTTCGAAGCGGCGTGCTCAACAGAACGGGCACAAGCGCAAAGCGCTTTTGGCAGTCCGAGACAATTTCCAGACTTAAGGAACGTGCATGAAACCCAGTGCGATGGCATCAGTCTCTCGGGACTTTGGGCGCTAGTGGTGGTAGTGCTCACGGCCGGCCGGCCGGATCTGATTGATGTCAGGGGACGCCCGCCGATGAAGATGGCATTATTTCAATAGCTACCCTGTGGAGGTGTCTGGTCATGAGCGAAGAAACGCAGGTGGATTCATTGCGGCTACTGACAAGCCCGGTCCTAGTCCGCGACATGGGCAGTTTCCATGTGGGCGGAGAAATGTTGAGCCTTCAAGGAATGCCGTTTCGTGAGCGGGTCAGTACCAATCAAGGGGCGATTCACCCGGTCGATCAGAACGGCGAGATCATTGCCGGCCAGATGTACGTCCAGTACGTCAAACTCGAACGTCCGACCAGCAAATGGCCCCTGCTGCTGTGGCATGGAGGCGGCATGAGCGGCGTCAACTGGGAAACGACACCCGACGGCCGCCCCGGCTGGCAGATGTTCTTCCTGCGGGCGGGATTTGACGTTTATGTTTCGGATGCGGTCGAGCGAGGCCGTGCTTCATGGGCGCCCTATCCCGAGGTCTATGACGAAGCGCCGTATTTCCGCACCGCACGAGAAGCATGGGAAGAGACCTTTCGGTTTGGGCCCGTTGGATCATGGCATCGCGACCCAGGAGCGAGGTACCCACACCCTGGCGTGCGCTTCCCGGTCGAGTTGATGCAAACCTTCATGAACCAGTTCGTTCCCCGCTGGTCGACGAACAACGAGCGCACGCAACGCGCATACGACGCTCTTGTCGGCAAACTCGACGCCAGCATCATTCTCACGCACAGCCAGGGCGGTAATTTCGGGCTGACCGCTGCGCTAAATGCGCCGGAACGAATCAAGGCAGTCATCTCGCTTGAGCCATCGGGCGCCCCTTCTGCCGATCAAAACGATGCTGCCGCGCTCAGGCATGTGCCTCATCTGTTTGTTTGGGGCGACTTTCTCGATCGGCACTCGTTCTGGGTCGACTCGGTGCCGAAAGTGCGTCGCTGGTACGACGCGCTGGCGGCTGCGGGCGCAGATGTCGAATGGATCGATTTGCCCGCGCGCGGCATTACGGGCAATTCTCACGCGCTCATGGCCGACGACAACAGCGATACCATCGCAATGATCGTGCTTGACTGGCTACGCAAGCGTGGTCTGGCAATCTAAACGAAGGTCGGGGCAGCATGAACGCCGCAATACGGCCCGCCTGCGCTCAAGCATTTCGCGCATGCCGAATGGCTTGCGGGGGCAATCGTCAGATTCAACATCAAGACCGTGCACACGCGTTTCGAGATCATTCACTGCATTGAGCGTCAGCACGGGAACATCGTTGCGCGCAGTACGTTACGCGCTTTACAGATCGATACCGCATGCGCCCGAGAGAGAAACATCGAGCAGCACGACAGCGTAATACGCCGTCGCGATGCCCAAGCTCCCAGACTTGCCGTCGCGCACCCATTCGACACAGCAATCCGCCCTCTCCAATCACCCACCCCAAATCCACGGCCGCTGTACACGATCGTTCTCTTCCCACTGCGTAATGACCGCGGCGCTTTTCATGGTGCGGGAAATTTCATCCAGACCTTCGAGCAGCGCTTCGCGCCGGATCGGTTCAATGTCGAACGGGAAAGCGTGGGAGCCTGAACTCACCATTTGTTTTTCCAGATCGACCTCGACGGCCTGACCCAGCATCGCGATTTCGTTTGCAGGCAGACGAACCGGCAACAGGCCATTCTGAAAGCAGTTGTTGTAGAAAATGTCGCCAAAGCTCTCGGCAATCACACAGCGTATGCCGGCAGCAATGAGTGCCCAAACGGCGCCTTCGCGCGACGAACCACAACCGAAGTTTTCTCCGGCGAGCACGATCGGGGCCCCGCGAAACGGGGCCTGGTTCAGCACGCATGCTGGATCTTCACTGCCATCCGGCCGGAAGCGCAGCGCTTCAAATGCATAGGGACCCAGATCCTGCCGGGCGTTCTGCGTGAGACGTTCTATCCGTATCACCGTGTCAGTGTCGATATTCGACCTCAGCAGTGGTGCTGCAACACCGCTAAGCATAGTGAACTTATCCATGACGGTGCCTTCGTGCGTCGGTGATTACGCCGGTGATGGCCGCAGCAGCAGCGCTTTGTGGACTCACCAGATGCGTGCGCGCGCCCGGGCCCTGACGGCCGATGAAGTTACGGTTGGTCGTTGAAACCGAGCGCGCGCCAGGCGGTACGGTCTCACCATTGGCCGCAACGCACATGCTGCATCCCGGCTCGCGCCATTCGAAGCCAGCGGCAATGAACACGCGGTCGAGACCCTCCGCTTCGGCATCGCGCTTGACTGTCTCGGAACCCGGCACGACCCAGGCATGCACGCCCTTCGCAACCTGCTGTCCGCGAATCACGGCTGCCGCGCTGCGCAGGTCGGACAGCCGCGAATTCGTGCATGAGCCGATAAACACCCAGTCCACCGGCGTTCCCTCCAAGCTTTGTCCCGCAGCGAGCCCCATGTAGTCCAGTGCGTCGCGCCAGGCTGCGCGGTGCTTGTCGTCGGGTGCGCAGGCGGGATCGGGCACGGCACCATCGATAGCCATTACATGCTCGGGACTTGTGCCCCACGTGATCATCGGCTTTATTCCGGTCGTGTCGATGTGCACTTCACGATCGAAAAATGCGCCTGGATCAGAAGGTAGCGTGCGCCAGTGCGCCACCGCCATGTCGAACATCGACCCACTCGGCGCCCGGTCGCGTCCCTCGAGATACGCGTACGTGGTGTCGTCGGGCGCAATCATCCCGACCTTCGCGCCGAGCTCTATGGAGAGATTGCAAAGCGTAAGGCGCGCTTCGATGTCCAGCGCCCGTACCGTTGAACCAGCGTATTCGACGGCATACCCCGTTCCCGCCTTGGCCCCGAGTTTGCCGATCAAATACAACACCAGGTCTTTCGCCGTGACGCCGTCCTGCAGCGGACCGTCGAAGGTGACGCGCAGCGTCTTTGGCTTCTGCTGCCAAAGCGTCTGCGTGGCAAGGGCATGCACCAGCTCGGACGCGCCAATGCCAAACGCCAGCGCGCCAAGGGCGCCATTCGTGCATGTATGACTGTCGCCGCAGACCAGCGTGCTGCCCGGCAAGACAATCCCGAGCTCTGGCCCCATCACGTGAACGATACCGTGCCCGATCTCACCGGTATCGAAGAAACGGATGCCTTGCGCGGCCGAACGTCCCTTCAGACCAGCCCACAACTTTGCGCCGCCGGGATACGTTTGACCGGTTCTCCCCGGCGCGCTCGATACGGCGTGATCGGGCGTGGAAAACGAAAGCTCAGGATGCCGAACCGATAAGCCACGTTGCTCCAGCGCCGTCAGTGCGTTATTGCCGGACAGATCGTGCAACAACATCCGGTCGATGTGAAGCAGCGTCCACGCGTTGTCTGTGACCGTGATCGCATGCGCATCCCAGACTTTGTCGAACAGCGTTCTAACGGCGGCGTGCCGGTTAAGGCTTTCAATTTTATTCATGGACCTTCCTTCATCCGATGCGGGCGCAACGCGCGCCTGAGCATTCTGCTATTGATTTCCGCGCGGGAAAAACGCGGGTAATCCCTGCCTCAAACGTGCTTGCAGCGCGCAGACGGCTCCCATAAACTCCGAATAGACAGTATGTCTGTTTTTAAGACCGACAATCCATAATCATCACCCGTCGAGAATCCAGATCTGTCAAAAAATCACATGGAGAAGACATGAGCCTTAGGTACAAGCTGCTGATGCTGACGTGGCTGCTGCAGTTCGTGAACTACCTGGACCGGGTCAGCATCTCGGTAGCCGCACCGTCGATGATGAAAGCCTTGCACCTCGACGCCGCCCAGCTTGGCGTGATCTTCGCCGCGTTCGCGCTTGGCTACGCGCTGATGCAACTGCCGGGCGGCATGCTGTCGGACCGCTTCGGCACAAAGGCCCTGCTGGTCGTCGCGCCGCTCCTGTTCTCGCTGTTCACGGGATTGACCGGTCTGGTGTCGACCGTGACGGCAATGGTGGTCGTGCGCTTCTGCTTTGGATTGTCAGAGGGATCGTGCAATGCAGCGGTCTACAAACTGGTCGCTGACAACTTCAGCTCGAAGGACGCCGCCCGCGCGCACAGTGTGTGGCTGAGCGCGCTCGCAATCGGTCCGGCGGTGGTCGCGCCGGTCGTCGTTTGGCTGCTCGTGCGCGGTCCGTGGCAGCACGTATTTTTCTTCTTCGCGATCCCTGGCGTGATCGTCTCGATTCTGATCTACGCGATGATTCCGCCGCAAGTCGCGGGCGCGAAATCATCGCTGGCGGAACGTGCGGAACGTCGCGCACACTGGAAGACATTCATCAGACTGAAGAGCACGTGGCTGCTGTTTTTCGGATACATGACGTTCAGCATCGGGTATTGGGGCTTCCTCGGCTGGGTGCCGAGCTATCTTTCGGCACAACGGCATATCGATTTGAAGGCGCTCGGCTTTGCGGCATCGATCCCGTACCTGTTCGGTTTTCTTGGACTGATCGTTTTCGGCACGCTGGGGAGCGGCACGCTGCATCGCAAGCGTCCAGTCATGCTTGCGCTTGGCTACACCGGCACCGCGATCGCGCTGTACTTCACTTTCACCGCCGACGACCCCGCAATGTGCATCGCCGGCCTCTCCGCTGCGGCTTTCCTGCTCTACGGCAGCCTTTCGCCGTACGCCGGTCTCGTCGCGCACCTTGCGCCCGAAGGCGCGCGCGGCGGCTATGCCGGCTTCATCAACACGGGCGGACAGATTGGCGGGTTGACGGCGCCCCTGGTGGTAGGCGCGATCGTGAAGACGAGCGGGTCGTACAACGGCGGGTTCATCTTCATGATCGGCGCACTGCTGATCGGCGCCGTGTGCTTTGCATTCCTCCAGACGCAGATGTCGCGACGCGCAGTACCGCTCGTGAACGCGCAAGCCTAGAGCGCATCAGCGCATGACATCGCTTGGCGCGAATGGCGGTTCGAACAGTGCAGGATCACCGCCGAGCGCAGTAGTCAGCTCGGCGCCGGCTCGCATCACGAACGGCAGATAGAGTTTGAATTCCTTCTTGTCGAACCGGTAGCGAGGAATCCCCAGCGATATCGCACATATCAGTTTCTGCCCCACACCGAACACGGGCACTGCAATGGCAGCGCTCTCGGCATCGCGTTCACCAAGGGACACGGCATAGCCCGCGTCACGGACTTTCTTGAGCGTCGCGCCCTTGTCGCCTGCGAAGGCGAGCAGCACTTTGCCGGCGGCGCCCTTTTCGAGCGTGAGACGCTCTCCTTCGCGCACATGCATACGTACGGAGCGTTGCCATTCCAGCCGATAAAGACACAGGCGCACGTCGTCTTCCCTGACGTAGACAGCCGCGGTCTCGCCTGTCTGCTTGACCAGTTCGCGAAGCACCGGCAACGCGTAGTCCTGCAGCCGGAACGAGCCCTGGTAGATCATGCCGAGATGGAACAGCGTGGGGCCGAGCATGTAGCGGCCATCGGCAAGACGCTTGAGGTAGCCGAAGCTTTCCAGCGACTCGCACAAACGAAGGATGGTACTGTGATAGAGACCCGTTGCCGCCGTGAGATCGGCGAGCGTCATGCCGTCGACGCTTTCTTCGAACGCCTTGAGAATGCTCAGCGCCCTGTTCACGGCTGCTACGCCTGTATCGGCTGGATTTGCCATGTCGTGTTGCCAATGATTTCGTTCGTCAATGTTATGCGGGGTCAGCGTCTCGCGCCCCGCGCGCGGCCTAAAAGTAAAGCAATTCAGGGCACTCCGCAAGGCGCGGCCGTTTGCTTAAATAGACATCATGTCTATTTCTGTGTAACCTGAATTCAGAGCCTCAATGCGCAACGCTCGGGAAACCCATGTCAAAGCTGCACAAGAAGGAATTCTCACACGATGAAAACGGCCCGCTGCACGGCTTGAGGGTCGTGGACCTGTCGCGCCTCGTGGCTGGCAATATGCTGACTCTGCAGCTTGCCGATTTCGGTGCAGATGTCGTCAAGGTCGAGCCCATTGCCGGCGATACCTTGCGTGCGTTCAAGACTGATGGTTACGAGATATTCTGGAAGACGTATGCGCGCAACAAAAAGAGCGTGTGCGTCGACTTCCGTCGCAAGGAAGCAATCGAACTCATAGCGCGCATGATCGACGATGCCGACGTGCTCGTCGAAAGTTTCCGACCGGGCACGCTGGAGGAAATGGGACTCGCGCCCGCAAGACTCCACGAACGCAATCCACGGCTCGTCATTGCGCGGATTTCGGGCTGGGGGCAAACCGGCATCTTCCGGAACAAGCCGGGTTTCGGCACGCTGGTGGAAGGATATTCCGGCTTCGCGTCAATGAATGGCTTTGCTGATCGTGAACCGGTGCTGCCGCCCATGTTCCTCGGTGACATGACAACCGGCATCTATGGCGCCAATGCGGTGATGATGGCGCTCTGGCATACACGGGTGAACGGCGGTTGCGGGCAAGTACTCGACATCTCTCTCTTCGAACCGACGCTCTCGATTCTCGGGCCGCAGGTTGCAAACTTCAAGCTCAATGGCCGCATCAAGCCGCGCACCGGCAGCCGCTCCGGCACGACGGCGCCGCGCAATACCTACAAGACGGCGGATGGAAAATGGCTCTGCGTTTCGACCTCGACACAGTCGATGGCGCAACGGCTGTTCGCGACCATCGGCAAGCCCGAACTGACCAGCGATGTGCGCTATGCAACCAACGCCGCCCGGGTCGCCCATGTGGAAGAGATCGATCGCATCGTAGGCGGGTTTATCAACGAGCGGACGCTGAGTGAGAATCGCGCACTGTTCGATGCCGCCGATGTCACCGCCGGCCCCGTTTTCGACGCCGCGGATCTGCTCGAGGACCACTACGTGTGCGAACGGGAAAGCATCGTGGAAGTCGACGATCACGAAGTCGGCCAGTTGCCGATGCACAACGTCGTCCCGCGTCTATCCGCAACGCCTGGCGGCTTTCGCTTTCCGGCGCCGCTCAAGGGCGAGCATAGCGGTGAAATCCTCGCCCCGCTTCTCGGCGACGCTGCGTATCGGAAGCTCGTTACCGACGGTGTGATCGTGGAAACGGACCGCGAGCACGCGGTGATTGCGCCGGTCGCCTGAATCAATTTCCAACTGGAGACAGTGAATGAATACCATCGAATCAGCAATCGATAGCCCCGCAGTCTGGAAAGGTCCCGACCTCGACTGGACCAAAGAAGGTTTGCATCTGCTCAGCGCCAGCGAGCTTGCCGAGATCGACCATGCGCTGCGCCACCTGCAGGCGCTGGGTAACATCGACTTTCCGGACATCACGCCAGAGACGTTTCCACTGGATGGCGTCGGCCAGTTGATGCGCGACCTGCCGCATTTCCTTGCCAATGGTCGCGGCTTCCTGATGCTGCGGGGACTGCCTCGCGACAAATATTCCGACGACGACATGGCGCAGATCTACGTTGGTCTCGGCTCGTACATCAGCCGCCCGGTCACGCAGTCGTATCTTGGCGATCTGCTCGGGCACGTCATGGATGTCAGCGACTACGAGCCGAAATCACGTGGTTATCGCAAGGGCGGCGGTCAATTGATGCACACGGACTCCTGCGACATCATTGGCCTGATGTGCTTGCGCACGGCGATTTCCGGCGGCGAAAGCCGCATCTCGAGTGCTGTTGCCGTGCACAATCACATGCTTGAACACCGGCCGGATCTGCTCGAGGTGCTGCGCGAAGGACTGTTCCTCAAGCGTACCGACGAAGACGGCCGCCGTGCCACGCGCACGTTCAGCGAATTCAAGGTGCCGTTCTTTACAGGCGAAGGCCCACAGACCATCTGTTATTTGCCGACGGGATATGCGCGCCTCGCCGAGAAAAGCGGTGAACGTCCGTACTCGGCGCTTGAATCGGAGGCGCTGTATCAGGTCCGGAAGATTTCGGCATCGCCGGAGTTCTATCTCGACATGGGCTTTCGCGATGGCGACATCCAGTTCCTCAATAACCGCGTGATGGTGCATGGCCGCACCGACTATCAGGACGCAAAGGCGCTCGAGGACCGGCGGCATCTGATGCGCCTGTGGCTCACCGCGGCTTCATGGCCTGCAATGCCCGACTCGCAGGTCTTCCACAAGGCAGAGGACTTGCGCTTGTGGTCGCAATATCGCAAGCCGTTCAGCGAAATGCCCTCGCACCATAACCGCTTGCTGCTCGAAGGCAATGCGGGCCGGATGGTCGACTGACGTGAGCCATCCGCCCATGAGAAGCAAGCTCTTCGTACCGGGCGCGCGCCCCGAATTGTTCCAGAAAGCCTTTGCCAGTAGTGCCGACGCAATCTCGATCGATCTGGAGGACGCGGTTCCAGAGACGATGAAAGCACATGCACGTGGTGACGTAGCCCGCTTCGTTCGCGATCTCGATCTCGATCATGGGAAGGTGATCGTCATCCGAATCAATCCGCTAGGTTCTGTGCATTTCGACGCCGATCTCGACGCGCTCGTTGGCCTCGATTTCGATATCGTCAATCTGCCGAAGGCCGAGTCGGCCAACGATATCGCCACGCTTGCCGGCGCAATCGGCGAACTGGAAAAACAGCGCGCTCATCGCCGGCCGTTGAAGATCCTGGCGAACGTCGAGTCGCCTCGCGGCTTGCGTTTCGCCGCCGACATTGCTTTGGCGAGTCCGCGTGTCATGGGCTTGCAAATCGGGTATGGCGATCTTTTCGAGCCGCTGGACATCGGGCGCAAGCACGCAGGCGCGCTAGAACACGTGCAACTTGCAGTGCGGTTCGCGGCGGGAGAAGCCGGTATTGCCGCCTTTGACGGCGCATTTCCGGATATCGCCGATCAAACAGGCTTCCGCGAAGAAGCCATGCGCGCAAAAGCCCTCGGCTTTCGCGGCAAGAGCTGCATTCATCCAACGCAGATCGCGGCAGCCAACGAGGCATTCATGCCAAGCGGGACCGAAATCGCTTTTTCGCGCAAGGTAGTCGAGGCGTGGCGGAAAGCCGGCGCGCTGGGTCGAGGCGCGATCGTTGTCGATGGCATCATGATCGATGCCCCTTACGCCGCGAAAGCGGAAGCCGTTTTGCTGCAAGCACAACGCCTGGCGGTCTGAAATCACCCTGAAGGAGATGCGCATGTCGGACCCCGTTGCCTCTTCACGCTCGAAGCGCCTGCGTCAATTGCTCGACAGCGGTCAATTGACCGTCGCACCCGGCGTTTATGATGGCCTGACCGCACGACTCGCCGAGCAAGCGGGTTTCTCAGCCCTCTACATGACCGGCGCGGGTACGTCAGCGTCGTTCGGCCTGCCGGACTACGGCCTCCTGACGATGACCGAGATGGTCGCCAATGCAGCACGCATCGTCGCATGCACGACGCTGCCGCTCATCGCGGATGCTGACACCGGCTACGGGAACGAACTCAATGTCACGCGCACCGTGCGCGCTTACGAACAGGCGGGCGTGTCGGCGATTCATATTGAAGATCAGGTCGCGCCCAAGCGCTGCGGCCATCTGGACGGCAAGGAACTGATCTCGACGGCGGAGTTCGTCGCAAAGATTCGTGCCGCGCTTGCGGCGCGGCACGATCCCGATTTCACGATCATTGCGCGCACCGACGCCAACGGCGTGCTTGGTTTCGATGAGGCCATCGCACGGGCCAACTCAGCGCTCGCAGCGGGCGCCGATATCGCGTTTGTCGAGGCGCCGAGCGATCTGGAACAAATCGCGGCCGTGCCGAAGCGCGTCAATGGACCGTGCCTTTTCAATATCGTGCGTGGCGGCAAGAGCCCCGACATGGCGCTGCGCGATGTGCAGAAACTGGGTTATACGCTCGCAATTCTGCCGAGCGTGTTGCTCGCAAGTGTGATGCAGACGTGCGAAAGCACGCTCAAGGACTTGCGCGAAACGGGTGTGCCGCCGGCTTCGTCGACGGCGCTCAGCGCGCGCGAGCGATTTCGACGCATGGGTGCAGACGATTGGGACGCTTTGCGCACGCAGTTTATCGATTGACTACTGCGTGGGTGGTGTCTTGTCGCGCGTGCCCTTCACTTTCTACTTCAGGCCAGCGCCGAATTCCCGCGATCCATTCGGCGCTGGATGACAGGCGACTCCATCCCTTTCATCGCCCTGTTCTCTTCAATTTCAATCACTCGGCATGGGCCTTGTCGAAGTCCCAGACCGCCTGAAAGCCCATCAGTTCGCACATGGCTTTGAACGGCATCATGTTGGCCTCCGCGCCAGTGGTTCCCTTGAGCGCTTTTATTTCGCCATATACATTTTCGAGCGCGCGAGCGACGCTCAAGAATCCCGCCGACGGATAAATCGCAATCGAAAAACCGAGATCCTGCAACTCCGCCGGCGTCAGTTGCGGCGTCCTGCCGCCCTCCACCACGTTCACCAGCAAGGGCATATCGAACGACTTGCCGATCGTTTCGAGTTCCTCCACGGTCTCCGGCGACTCGATGAATACGACGTCCGCACCTGCTTTTGCGTAGGCTTCGCCACGGCGCAATGCTTCATCCAGGCCAAGCGTTGTCCGTGCATCTGTTCTCGCGATGATCTGGAAGTCCTTGTCCTCCCGCGCGTCGCTCGCGACCTGGATCTTCTTCACCATGTCGGCTGTCGGAATCACACGGCGCCCAGGCGTGTGCCCGCATTTCTTTGGAAACTCCTGGTCCTCTATCTGGATGCCGGCCGCGCCTGCGCGTTCGTAGCCACGAATCGTATGCGCCATGTTGAGCAGTCCGCCGTAGCCGGTATCCGCGTCGCAGACAAGCGGGGTCGTGGCAGCCGCGCAAAACGCCGTGACGCGATTGATCATGTCGGTGTATGTGGCAATCCCTGCGTCCGGCTCGCCAAGATAAGACGCAACCGTACCGAAGCCTGTCATGTACAGGCAATCGAAGTTCATCGTGTCCGCGAGACGCACCGAGATCATGTCGAAGATGCCGGGCGCAACAACGATCTCGCCGGAATTGAGTCGTGCTTTAAGCGCTTTTCTACGGGAATTAGCAGTCATGTCGATTACCTTCTGAAATGAGTGAACAGAAAAAAATTAGCGAAACCAGTCAATGAACCCGCTCGCTGGGAATGTCCGTGGCTGGGCGATGCAACGACGGATCGCCCGGGACCACCGCGATTTCTTCGAGCGAGCGGCGGTTAGTCTCGACACCGAAGACGGCCAGTACGGCGACCATCAAGACCAATGCGCCGATAATGACCGACAGCACGTCCTTGATGCCGCCAGTGGCATACATGAGTACGACGATCTGCGGAGCGACGATGCCCGACAAGCGGCCGGCCGATCCGGCGATGCCATTGCCTCGCATCCGGTTCTCGGTGGCGAACAGTTCAGGAATGTATGTCGCGACGCCAAGCGCGACCATCAGGTAAGTCATCGTGAAGAGCAGAAAGCCGAGCAGCGTCGCCATTTCCACGCTGGTGGAATTGCCGTACAGCCACCCAACGATGGCGGCAAGGATTCCAACGCCGATGAGTCCGTTCTTGCGGCCGACGCGGTCCGCTATCAGCACGCCCACAAGCGCGCCCGCCGGTCCGCCCAGCGCCATCAGCGACGAGTAGCCAAGAGACGACGCCATGCCGTGTCCCTGCTTGATCAGAAAGGTGGGCACCCACACGATAAAACCGTAGATCACCACGTTGATCGCGATCTGGATCACCACCGCGAGCAGCGTCCGGCGCAACAACGGCGGCCGGAACAGACTGCCGAGCGACGTTGCCTTGATCGGAGCAGCCGCCGGTTCCACGATCGCGGGTAACGCGCGTCCTTGCGCAGTCTCCGCCTCGATGCCCGCCAGAATGGCTTCAGCTTCCTCGAAGCGTCCCTTGGATTCGAGCCAGCGCGGCGACTCCGGCATCTTCTTGCGCAGCACCCAGACACCGAGCGCGCCGACGCCGACAATTGCGAACATCGCCCGCCAGCCGATCGTAGGAATGATCAGATAGCCTATATAGGTCGAGAAAAACAGCGCGGAGTTCGTAATCAACGACAGATACGCCGACCACTTTCCCCGCACCGCCGGCGGAATGAATTCGCCTATCGAGCCATAGCCGACAACGATCTCCGCCCCCAATCCGAGCCCCATGAAAAAGCGGCAGGCGATCAGCCAGTTCATGCTTGGCGCAAGCGATCCCGCGATGGATGCAATACCGAAGATCGCCAGGTTGAACTGATAGGTGAACTTCCGGCCGTAGGCGTCGCCCAGAAGTCCGGCCGTGAACGCGCCGATCAACATGCCGATGAAGGTCGACGACAGGAATGCCGCGTTCAACGTCATGCTCGACCAGCCGCTGCGCGACAGCGCACCGAGCACCCCGCCGGCGAGGTAGATATCGAAGGAATCGAGGAACATGCCACCGCCGATCAGCCACAAGATTCGCCGGTGAAACGATGAAGTCGGTAACCGGTCCAGTCTTGCGCCTGCATGTACCGTGCTCAGCATATTCGGACTCCGATGTAATGAATGTTATTGCTGAATGTAAACCCATGGACACCGCACCTTGCCGGCTTGCTGAAACGCGAGAATGCGCGCGTCGTGCCGGAGCGTCTGGTCGATCTCGTCAAGCCCTTCGAGCAGCGCGTCACGGTGGTGGCCGGGAAAATCGAAAGCGACAGGCGGCACACCGGGCGCGCTGACCGTGCGGCTGTGAAGGTCCACGCAGAGCGGGTCGCCGCGCCCGGCTGCCGCAGCAAGCAGCTCGATCTGCGCCGCGCTCATGCGTATTGCCAACAGACCGTTCTGAATGCAGTTTGCATAAAAGATGTCGCCGAAACTCTGCGCGATCACGCAGCAGATGCCGAACTCTTCCAGCGCCCAGACCGCCATTTCGCGTGAGCTGCCGCAACCGAAATTGCTGCCGGAAAGGAGGATTTTCGCGCCTCGGAACGGTGGCTGGTTGAGGATGAACGATGGGTTTTCGCTTCCATCGGCGTGATAACGCATCATCTCGAACGCCCACGCCTTGAACTGCCCGCGCTGCAATTGCGCAATGCGTTCGACACGCACGATCATGTCGGTATCGATGTTGTCGCGCAAAAGCGGCGCGGCAATGCCTTCACACACGGTGAATGCTTTCATGCGGCACGCTCCACGCCGGGCATGGCGATCTTCCCTGCTATGGCGCTCGCCGCCGCTACGCTGGGGCTGGCCAGATGCGTCAGTGCACCCGGTCCCTGCCGTCCCACGAAATTGCGATTCGACGTCGATACACATCGTTCTCCCGGGCCGACCAGGTCGCCGTTCGCGCCAACACACATCGAGCAGCCCGGTTCGCGCCACTCGAAGCCCGCAGCAATGAAAATCTGGTCAAGCCCTTCGCGTTCGGCGTGACGCTTGACGTCGATCGAGCCGGGTACGACCCATGCCTTAACATGGCGCGCCACGTGCATGCCCTTCACCACGCTCGCGGCGTTGCGCAAGTCGCTGAGCCGGCTGTTCGTACACGAGCCAATGAAGACACGGTCGATCTGCGTGTCGTCGAGCCGTTGTCCCGCCTTGAGCTGCATGTAGGACAGGGCCTTTTCAAGCGCCTCGCGCCGCAAGGGGTCGGGTTCATCCAGGGGATCGGGAACCCGCGCATCAATGGCCATCACGTGTTCGGGACTCGTGCCCCATGTCACTTGCGGGCGGATCTGCGTGGCGTCGACCGTGATTTCCTTGTCAAAAACCGCATCGGTATCGCTTGCAAGCAGACGCCATTGCGAAATGGCCTGGTCAAGCGCCTCTCCCTTCGGCGCATAGTCGCGTCCTTCGATGTAAGCGAACGTGGTCCCGTCGGGGGCAATCATGCCGACCTTCGCGCCAAGCTCGATCGACAGGTTGCACAGTGTCAGACGCGCCTCCACGCGCAGCGCCTCGATTGCCGGTCCCGCGTACTCGACTGCATATCCCGTTGCCGCCGAGGTTCCAAGCACCCCGATCAGATACAGGATCATGTCCTTGGCTTCGACGCCCGGCCGCGTCTCTCCTTCGAAGCGCACCCGCATGGTGGCAGGACGTGTCTGGCGGATGGTCTGCGTCGCGAGTACATGAACCTGCTCGGTCGAGCCTATGCCGAACGCGATCGCACCGAGCGCGCCATGTGTGCACGTATGACTGTCGGCGCAAACGAGCAGCAGCCCCGGCAAGGTCAGTCCGAGTTCCGGACCGATCACGTGGACGATTCCCTGGCGGCCATCGTCGATATCGAAGCGCTCTATGCCAAGGCGGGTGGTCTGTTCCCGCAGCGTACTGATCGCAGTCGTGCTCCATTCGGCATCGCCCGCCGCGCGCCCTGGCCGCGTGGAGATCACATGATCGACCGTGGCAAACGTCAGCTCGGGATTATGGACAGCGGCGCCACGCTGCTCGAGCTGGCGGATCGCAGCGACGCTCGTCAGCTCATGCATCAGGTGCCGGTCCACATGCAGCAGGCTGACGCCGCCCGGCAAGTCGGCAATCACATGCGCGTCCCAGATCTTGTCGAACATGGTTCTTGCCACGACTCGTCTCCCTGGCGTTTTGTCCCAATGACGGCTCGAGCCGTTCGTGCGTTCGTATAGCGCTACATCGTGCAGCGCTACTTCGGCGGCTTGAGCGCCGGCAGCTTGACCAGCGCATCTGCCGAATGCCACAGGTGCTGCTGCATGGCTTTGCTTGCGGCATCCGGGTCGCCGGCCAGGATCCCCGCGGCAATCGCCTCGTGTTCGGCCAACGAGTTGCGCACGATCGCATCCACGCCGATGCGCTGGCGCAACTGGATCATGAAAACGGGCAATTGGTACCTGTCGATCAGTTCGCTTAACTGAGGGTTGTTGCACATGTCCACGATGATCCGATGAAACTGGCGGTTATCGACTACGAACGCCTGGAAGTCCGGGTGCGTGAAATGCCGCCGTCCGCGCTCCAGCACCTCGGTGAAGCGGGCGCGGTTATCGCCCTCGTCGATGACTTCGGCGGCACGCCGCGCGGCAAAACCTTCGAGCGCTTCTCGCACCTGGTACAGGTTCGCGATTTCATCGACGGACAAGTGACGGACCACTGCGCCGCGATTCGGAATCAGATCGACAAGGCCATCGGCGACAAGCCGCCTGAACGCTTCACGCAATGAACCCCGGCTGATCCCGAGTTCCTCGATCAGGTCGCGTGAAATCAGGCGCTGCCCGGGGACAAGGCGCCCTTCCAGGATTTGCTGTTTAAGCAGATCCGCTGTCCTGTCGACCGTTTCCCCGGTGCGAAGCAAGGGTTCGATCGCGGCTTGGGGCGCGTCGTCGAGCTGGTCAATGGATTCGTAGTTCATGGATCGATATGGCGGCCTTTTCGGCCTGCACAGGATTTTGTCTCAATGGAAACGCAAAGTTGGGCTCGCTGAAAGTGTAGGACAAAAAGGGGCTCACGCGCTGCTTCTAATTGAGACAAGACACGGAAAACCACGCAGTAGATCGCCACAATCCTTGACTGACAAGGCTTTCAGGGTTTTTAGGTGTAAACAAGCATGGCGACAAGTCAAGCTGAGGACTAAAAGTATCCTACAATTTTTCCATAAATCTCTGATCAAAGTCTAACAACGACCATTCAGGAGACCCCCGATGAAGCTCAACCGCGCGCTGGCGCGACTTGCCGTGCTGACAACGCTGCTGAGTCCGGTACTGGCAGCGACGCATGTGCAAGCCGCAACGCTGACTGTCACGCACTGGATCGACGGCATGTATGGCGTTCCCTTCGCGGTCGCCCTCGACAAGGGCTATTTCAAGCAAAACGGGGTGGACGTCACGGGCTTCATTACATCGGAAGGCGGCGGCACGTCAGTGCGCAATGCGATGGCGTCCGAGATTCCCTATGGCGAAGTTGCGTTGCCGGCTGCCATCGCTGCGATCAAGCAAGGCGTGCCGATCACGATCGTGCATAGCGGCGTTCAGAGCGTGGCGGACCTGTTGTGGGTCCAGCTAAAGGCATCGAACGTGAACGGCATTGCGGACATGAAGGGAAAGAGCATTGGCTACAGCAGCCCCAAATCGATGACCGAGATGATCACGATCGTCGGTCTCGAACGTGCCGGGCTCACGGGCCAGGTGCAGCGCAAACCCGTCGGCGCTTCCGGCACGATGATGATTGCATTGCAGCAACACGCGGTCGATGTTGCCTACATGACGGAGCCTGCCTACAGCGCGCGCAAGGACCAATTGAAAATCGCATTTCGCTCGACCGATATCGTCCCGGCCGAGACGCAGACTGTAGGCGTGGTGCGAACTGATTACCTGAAGGCGCATCCCGAAACGATCAAGGCGATCATCGATGCACGCGCCAAGGGCGTGCAATACATTGCCGCGCATCGTGAGGAGTCCGCGCAGATTCTCGCCAAAGCCTACAAGATCGATCTGGCGGTTGCGAAGTCGGCCATCGACAACTGTCTCGATACCGATCCGCACTACTGGAGCACCGGCCGTTTCAACTACACGAGCATGGACGAAGTGGTGAAAGGTCTCGTGCTGATCAAGGCAGTGGAACCGGGCCCGTTCGACTGGCATGCGATCGTCGACGAATCGATGCTGCCCGCGAGTGATCGCTCAAAGTGAGGCCAGCGATGAAATCCCTGCCCTTGTCCGTCGTGCCGGCAAGCAACGTGGAGCGTGGCGAGTCGGAGATTCACGCGACGCTCACCGATGTCACACGGTTCTATGCCGCCGAGCATGGCAAGTTGCCCTTTCACGCGCTTGGGCCGGTCAGCTTGAGCCTGCAGAAAGGCGAGTTCTTTTCGGTCGTCGGCCCGTCGGGTTGCGGCAAATCGACGTTGCTCGATGTCATCGCCGGACTCAACGCAGCGAGCTCCGGCACGGTGACGTTCGAAAATGCTCCCGTGCGAGGCAAAGTGCCGGAAGGCGTCGCGGTGGTTTTCCAGGAAGACGCAACGTTCCCCTGGCTCGATGTCTACGACAACGCCGCATTTGGCGCACGCCGTGCGGGCGTGTCCGAAAGCGAGATCCGCGAACGGGTCGAGCATGCGCTCGCTTTCATGGGCCTGAAGGCGTTCACGCATTCGTATCCGGTCCAGCTCTCGGGTGGCATGCGTCAGCGCGTTTGCATCGCGCGTGCAATGGTCGTGCGTCCGCGGCTCATGCTGCTCGACGAACCCTTCGGTGCACTCGATCAACAAACTCGTCTGCTGATGGGCGAGGAGATGCTGAAGCTCTGGCGCGAGACTGGCGCGACTGTGATGCTGATCACGCATTCCATCGATGAAGCAGTGCTGCTATCGGATCGTATCGGCGTGATGTCGGCGTGTCCGGGACGGTTCATTGAAACGATCCACACCGGCTGGTCACGGCAGCGCGACAGCAACACCGCACTCGATCCGCGCTTCGGCGAACTGACGGCGCGCGTGTGGGGACTGCTGCGCAGTGAAGCGCTCAAGGCTCTCGGGAGTCAGACATGAAAGTCGCGGCGCGCTGGCGCCTGGCACTGGTCGTGCTCTTCGTCGCGACGCTGGAGGTGGCAAGCCGGCTTGCGTGGATCGATCCGGTGTCGTTCATACCGCCATCCAGAATGGTTGAAGGTGCGTGGGCGTTGCTGGCTTCCGGCGACTACACACACGACATTCTGCAAACGCTCGCCAATGCGACACTCGCGGTATTGCTGGCGGTGACCGGAGGTTTCGCGTTCGGCGTAGGTCTGTTCCGGCTGCCGCGCTTGCGGCGCGTGATCGACCCGTTGCTTCTGTCGTATTACGCGGTGCCTATTTTTGTTGTGTATCCGGTCCTGATCGTGATTTTCGGATTGAACCGCTGGCCGCTCGTTGCTATCGGCTTTCTGTTTGGCGTCGTTGCAATGGCCGCCAATACACTTAATGGACTCGAACGCGTGCCGCGCGTGCTGCTGCGCTCCGCACGCGCCATGCGCATGAGTGCGCTCGATGAGATCCGTCTCGTCACGCTGCCCTCGAGCCTGCCATTCGTGTTCACCGGCATCAAGCTGACCGTGGTGTATGCGTTCATTGCGGTGATCGCCGGCGAATTCGTTCTGGCGGGATCGGGTTTCGGTTTCAGGATCGCTTACGCATACAACAATTTCGATAACCCCACCATGTATGGGCTGATGCTGTTACTGCTGGTTTTTGTCGGCACGCTGAACATGCTGCTTCATATGGCCGAACAGCGTCTCTACAGCCGCACACGGAGGAGCCCGGCATGAGCACCATTGCGACGGCTGCCCTGAAGCCAAAACGCTCCGCCTCACGATGGAGCGACAGCGTCCTGTTGATCGTGGTCCTGCTTGCGCTGTGGCAAATTGCCAGTTCGCTATTGGGCGATGACGTCCTGCCCGGTCCATGGGCCACCTCCGTCCGCCTTAAGGCAATCCTGCAAGACGAAGACTTTCCAGAGAACTTGCGGGTGACGTCGATTGCGTTTTCGCTCGGCTTTGCGATCTCGTGCGTCGGCGGCGTTTGCCTGGGTCTGGTCCTCGGCGTCAAGCGCCTCGCGGGCGACGTGATAGAGCCGATCCTGATGGCGTTCTATGCTATTCCGAAGATCACGCTCTACCCGGTTGTCCTCCTCATGTTCGGACTGGGCCTCTATGCCAAGGTCACGTTCGGCGTGATCCACGGCATCATTCCCATCACCGTATTCACGATGGGCGCCGTGCGCAACATGCGGCCGGTTTTTGGCCGCACTGCGCGCGCCTGCCGCCTGTCGCCAGTTGCATATGCGCGTTACGTGCTGCTCCCCGCTGCCGTTCCGGAAGTGCTCGCGGGCCTGCGCATCGGCTTCTCGCTGACGCTGCTCGGTACGCTGATCGGCGAGATGTTTGCGTCGCAAAGCGGCATAGGCCACATGCTGATGATCGCGATGGGACGCAACGACACGCGAACCATCATGGCGCTGGCGATCCTGTTGTTCGTGTTCGCAACGGTAGTGAACCTGTTGCTGCTTAAGTGGCACCACAGCCTGGCAAAGTCGGACAACGGATTGAATTCCTGATTGATTTCACCAAAGTCGATTCTTGGGGAACGATGATGACCGAAACAATGAACGCAGCGCGCATCAAGGTTTTCTGGCAGCCCGGATGTTCGTCATGCTTACGAACCAAAGAATTTCTGACTGAACAGGGTATCGAATTCGAATCCCTCGACGTTCATAACGATCCCGATGCGCTCGCGCAACTCGTGGAACTGGGTGCTCGCAGCGTGCCGGTCGTTTCAATCGGCAAGCGTTATACGTTCTGCCAGTCAATCCACGACGTCATCAAGTTCCTCGACCTCAAGACGCGCGTCATGGACCCGCTGCCTCCCGCGCAACTTGTGGCCAAGCTCGACCTTCTGATGAGTGCGAATGCCCGATACATTCGCCAGTTCACCGCGGAGCAATTGAAGACGCCATTCCGCAACAGGAACCGGACGCCGGCCGGGCTGGGCTTTCATATGTTCCGCGTGGCCGAGATGGGAATGCAGGCCGCGCAAGGTATTTCATTGCGCTTCGAGTCCTTCGATGAACTTCCCCCCGACGACTGGAGCGGCGAGGACATTGCTGCCTGGGGTGAGCGTGTACACGCGAAATTCCTGGACTGGTGGGCGGCAGAAAGCGACCCGATGGTGGACTACAGTGTCGAGACCTACTACGGCACCCGGCCGTTCCACGAAGTGCTGGAGCGCACCGCCTGGCACGCGGCGCAGCATACGCGCCAGGTCATGCTGATGCTGGAAAGTGATGGCATCGCGCCTGATGGACCGCTGAGCGCGGCCGATCTCGAAGGACTGCCCGTGCCACACGAGGTGTGGGACCGGTAGCATCGAATCACCCGAGCTTCCTCGCCCCGGTGCTTTCGCGCCGGACCCGTTGAATCGGCAGAACATCGTGACTAGCGGTTTCTCCATAAGCCAACGCGATGTTCATTGGTGTTGAGACCTCGTCATCAGGCATGCAAGCGCATCTTGTTCGCTCATCGGTTTGCCAAACATATAGCCTTGGCCCGAGTTGCAGCCAAGCGCCACCACAGCATCCCGCTGCTGGTTGGTCTCGATTCCTTCGACCGTGCATTCCACTTTCAGCCTGTGGCACATGTCGACAACTGTCCGCACGATATCCCGACACGCTTTGTCCAACTCGATCCCTTCGATGAAGCTCCGGTCGATCTTGATCTTGTCGAGCGGCAACCGGTGCACATAACTCAAGCTCGAATGCCCCGAACCGAAATCATCGAGCGCAATGCGCGCACCGAGCCTGCGCAAGGCAGCGATCGAAGCGCACGCCTGGTCGATATCCGGCATGACAGTTGTTTCCGTGACTTCGAACTCGATGCGCGCCGGGTCAATACCGCTGTCCCTCACAATATCGATGATGCGATTCGTCTGCTCGCTCGACGAGAGATCGCGAACGGAAAGATTGAACGAGACGAAGACGTCCGACGGCCATATTGTCAGCACCGCAAGCGCCTTTGTCAGCAGGTTCGTCGTCAGTCGATGCACAAGGTCAGAGCGTTCCGCGACGGGGATGAACTCGTCCGGACCGACGACTCCGAGCTTGCCGTTGGTCCAGCGTGCGAGCGCCTCGAAGCCGACGATCTGCGTCGTGTGCAAATCCACGATCGGTTGAAACGCGAGCGTCATCTGGTCGTGAAGTACTGCGAGCCGCAATTCCTGCTCGATAACACTTGCCCGACGGATTTGCGTTTCGTGCATGGAGGAGAAGATCGCCGACGACCCGCGCGCCGTTCGTTTAGCAAAATACATTGCATAGTCGGCGCGTTCGAAAAGTTCTTCCGAGGTCACGCCGGCGTCGGGGAACGTAGCGAAGCCTACGGAGCCAAGCAGTCCCACTGTGGCGTCGCGAATGAGCACATCGTCCTTGAGTGTCGCGCAAATCAGGTTGCCGAGCATCAACAACTCTTCGCGCGTCATGTCCCGATCGATCAGGATACCGAATTCATCGCCACCCAGCCTCGAAACCTGTGTATGGATGCATGCAATGCCAACCAGCCGGTTCGCTGCCTCCGAGAGCAGCCGGTCGCCGACCGAATGCCCGTAGGCGTCGTTCACTTGCTTGAAGCCGTCCAGATCGATCAGTCCTACGGCGAAACGGCGCTTCTGCGCCTCTGCGCCTCTGCGCTTACAAGCATGGCGTCCAGCGACGAAAAGAAACTGCGCCGGTTCGGGAGGCCGGTCATGCTGTCGAGATTGGCAAGACGGAAATTGTCGTCACTGAGCGTCTGCGTAGCGGCCTGTTGCTTGAGCAATTGTTTCTTCGAATCGATCAGGTTCGCAAAGTCGCGGTAGTTGATGAACAAAATGACGATCATCGCTAATGCGACGAGCGCAATGTTCACGGCAATCGCAATGAATACCGGTTGTCCGCTCAGAACGAAAAAGATGGTCCACGGAATTACGACGATTGCGGTGAGAAGTAATGCGGCCGGACGCAGGTGCATCAGGCAGAAGATGCAGCCTATTACCGTGATCGACATGTAAAACGCAATGTGCGCCTGCGCGTAGGCATCGCCATATTCGTAAAGCTTGAGCGCCCAGGCGGTAAAGGCGATGCCGAACACGACAGTCAGACGGACGGTCTTTCGCAAAAGGCTTACAGCCTTGTCGTGAGACAGATAGATCGCGCGACGCTGCCACCAGTGGATCGCGCGCCACAAGCAAACGATGCAAAGCGCACCTGGCAAATACACGCTCAGCCACAAAGGCGCCAGGCGAAAATGCGTTACGCATACCGCGATGGTATTGACAACGAGAATGAAATACAGGAGCGGCAACTGGCGTCCAAGCGCCGAGAGTTGCGAACGGGTCAGTTCCGGATTGTCGTCGCAAACGCGCAACAGCGATCGAATCGAGTTCGAAGATCGCATGGGGTACTACCTCTCTCAGGATATTTTTTTGTGTGTCGCCGTTACTTTATGGCTTTCGATCGTATTTACGGCATTTTTGAGCGCAATCTTGAGTTCGGCGGCCACACTAGATAACCGCGGCAGCCGCTTGACTGTCGAGAGAGTTTTGCTTCCCGCATCGAATGGCTGCGAGACGCAAGTGGGTATTGCGTGATCGCAGCCCGCTAGTTGAAAAAACGCGTGAAGGCTTCGACATCTTGTCGCTTGGGGCTGAATTCGTTCACCACTGCGTCAGGGTCGGCATAACCAAGCGCCATTCCGCACAAGACCATCTCATCAGGCGGGACGTTCAGGTGCTCACACACAATTTGCGGTACCTCGGCTATGGAAGCTTGGGCGCACGTGTGAAGGCCTCGTGCGCGCGCAGCCAATGCGATACTCTGAAGGAACATGCCGTAATCGATATAACTCCCTGACGCCATGCGCCTGTCGATAGTAAAAATCATGCCGACTGGCGCATCGAAGAAAACGAAGTTACGGGCGCGTTGCGCGGCCAGCCTGTCTTTTTCGTGCCGTTCAATGCCGAGTGTTGCATAAAGCCCCCAGCCACATGCGCGACGGCGACTGAGGTACGGCTCTTCTATCGGGTTCATGTAGAAATCGTACTCCCGCATGACGTCGCCATTGTTGGAAAGATAGGCCGCCTGCATTGCATGCGTCAGCTTGGCCAGTGTCTCGCCCGTCGCGACATACACATGCCACGGCTGGAAATTCGATCCGCTGGGTGCGTGAGATGCCAGGCGCAAGACGTCTTCAATCTGCTCACGCTCCACCTCTTTATTCAGAAATGCACGCACCGAGCGTCGCGTCAGCAGCGCCTCATCTACCGTCCCGGCCGAGTCCACCGATAGTTTTTGCTGATTCACTTCCATCATTTCTCCTTTCAGGCGAATGGCCACGCCATTTTTCCAGGATGACCATCGTTACTTGTCGACCGGCGACCGGAGCCATGCGAAGGCGCTTTCAACGAGGCGCAACGCTGCCATCCACGATATCAAGACCGAAACATGCCCAGGACATGCCACTGGAAAGCGTGACGTGCTACATAGAGGATGCGCGTCGGGCCACGCGCCAGTTGAATACGGCGCCCAGTGAAAGTAGCACGGACGTTCCGAGGAACACCGCACGCATACCAACATGACCGCCGACGAACCCGCCCATCAACGGCCCCGCGACTTGTCCCGCGAACTGCGCGGAGACGCAATACCCCAAAACGGTTCCCGCCATGTGATCCGGTACGCAGCGCCGGATTGCGGCGATGACACAAGGCATCAGGCCGCCCAGCGCAAGCCCCATCAAAAATCTCAAGCCGATCAGTTGCCAGCCCGAATTGACGAACGCCTGCGGAATCATGAGGAGCGCCGCCATGACCAGTGCGAACACGATAACGGTGGAATATCCGATGCGGTCCGCCAGCTTTCCCAGCCGCGATGCCGACAAAATGCTGCCCAACGCGGCCGCGGACATCGCGAGTCCCGCGAACATCGTTACCTGCTTCGGGTCCCTGACCAACGTGCCCACATAAACGGTGATGATCGGCTCGATCGACATGTTGGCGAACATCAGCAACAGTGATGTCGCGAGCATGGCGATAACCACCGTCTTCGCAGAAATTTCAGACCAACCGCGTTTTGGTTTCGGTTCGTTTCCCCGAGGCTGCCGGGGCGCTTCCTTGACCAGAAACACCGTCGCAAGAAAAGCGATAAAAATCATGGCGCCTGCGCACCAAAACGTTGCGCGGATGCCGATCAACGGCGGCAGCGACCCACCGACCAACGGTCCAAGCAGATTGCCCGCCATGACGCCGGACGACAGCATGCCAAGCGCCCATGCCGAGCGATCGCGCGGCGTTTGCGTGGCGACAAGGATCGTGGCGCCGGAAGAGTATCCGCCGGCAATACCCGCAAGCAGGCGCAACCCGACAAGCTGCCAGACATTGGTCGAAAATCCAATCAGCGACATGACAATCGCCATGCCGAAGCTCGCGCGCACAAGCATTGGCTTGCGTCCATAGCGGTCGCCGAGATATCCCCATAACGGCGCTACCAGCCCGGCAGTCATGAACGTGGCGCTATAGGCGACTCCCGACCATTGCACGATCGCTGCATGCCCGCGCACGCCAAGCTGTTCCACATAGATAGGCAAGAACGGCAGCATCAACGTCATGGCGAAGATGGTCGAGAACGACCCCAGAAGACACACGATGAGATTGCGCTGCCAATGTTCGTTGATATCTGACATGAAGATCGCGAGAGCTCCGTACCATCTATGAGAAGGAAGTCCTGCCTTCGTCCAAGGTCTTGGAGCCAAGAGCGTATTTCATTATCTGATGAATTAATTTTTGCTGCACAGGGTCGTAAGAAACCGGAGCCGCAAGCAAACGATTGAATTCTCCGCAATGGTCCTCAATAGGTCACCAGGCATTCTCTTCTGCAGACGCAGGTGGCGACCCTTGAGCGACCCTTGAGCGACCCTTGAGCGACCCGACAAGACGACGCCATGTCTTCGCGGAAACCATCTGCGAATACATAGTCATGCAGAAGTCTGATTTGTGCGCTGTAGAACGAGTGAATGCCTTCAGAACAAGTCAGTGTTCCATGGCAGTTGACATGCGTCTCGACGAAGACCCGGAGATTCACGGCGCGCCGCAGGAACGGCGTGGCGGCGGTGGCGGCCGCAGTAGCCATAAGCGGCGGCGCAACCGTCGCGAATCCAGATCGGCCAGTGCAATGACGACGGCGTTCGTCAAGCTCGAGCGCGTCATTCAAGTACGAAAACCGTCGCCTTCGAGAGCCGCGCGTATCAGAACTTGTGGCGCATACCCAGGATCACGAGTTCCTGGCTGGCTGTACCGTTGAAACCGTAGGAGCCAATCGATGCTTGTGCGTTCTGCGTCGTGCCGTCCGGATTGAGCTGCGTGCCGCTCGCATGCTGATAGGCGGCCACGGCGTAGAAGTCCGTGCGCTTCGAGACTGAGTAGTCGGCGCCCAGGCTCGCCTGATGGTACTTGGCCGACGTATCGCCGCTCGCCTTCGTGTACGTGTAGCCCGCCCCCAGCAACATGGCAGGCGTCAACTGATAGTTCACGAACGCGCTGCCAATATTGAATTTCTCGGTGCTGGCGAACGTCGACGCGCCGTCGTTTTTGTACTGCGCATTGCTGTACGACGCGCCCACCGTGAACGACCCGATGGCGTACTGGATCGCACCGCGCGCGATGCCGAGCGATTTGGCGGTAGCGTAGCCCGTATTGATGGCGCCGTCGAAAATCGCGTCCGACGACGAGGTCGGATCCCAACCGTCGCGGAAGGCGCCGGCGGTCGGGTTCGGATTGGTCGCGAGGAAGTAACCTCCGGCGATGCCGAGCGGGCCGTTGTTGTACGTGACCGCACCGCTGTACGTGTAACCCTGACCCGTGCGACCGGCAAGACCGCTGAACGCATACAGGCCTTCAAACTGCAGCCCGGCAAAATTCGGCGAGACGTACTTGAGCGCATTGGACACGCGCAAGCTGTTGTCGTAGTTGTCGACGTCGCCCGGCGTCGCGAAGGCGCTGCCAAAGTAGTTGTCTTCGGTGATTGGCTGGACCATGTCGACGAGCGGATCGTACTGGCGGCCGATCGTGGCAGTACCCCAGGAATCCCCGGTCAACCCGACGAACGCTTGCCGCCCGAACTCCTTGCCTCCCTGTCCAAGCGTGCCATTGGCAATGTCGAAGCCATTTTCCAAATCGAAAATTGCTTTCAGACCTCCGCCGAGATCTTCAGATCCCTTCAAGCCCCAGCGATCACCAGAAAGCGTGCCGTCAATGAAACCCCAGCGAGCGCCCGAACTGGTTTTAACGTAACCGACACCTGCATCGATAGTGCCGTATAGCGTGACACTGGATTGAGCATAGGCGGCGCCGGTCATTCCGAACAGCGTCAACGAAAGCGCACTTAAAGCGATCTTTTTCATTCCGTTCTCCACGCGATAAAAAATCAGGAAGCGAATCAGCGCAGAGCATACATCTCAAAAAAACGAGTAATTAAAGCTGTTGCCCTTTTGCAACTTGATCAAGTCAATCGAAGTCGCTGATTAATAAACGAAAGATGCCCATCGGCAAATGAATGCAGGATGGGCAGTTTAAGGGCGAGACCGTAAGCCCGCTTACGGTCTCTAACTCGCACTGAAAATGTTTGGCAACAACTTTCGTGGAAGACGCGAGTTGCTTTTAATCTAGTACAGCTTTATGAGAAAGTCAAAACCCCTCGGACGGCATTACGCTTCCTTTAAATGCAATTACATGATGTTTTCGAATGGCAGCGGATGCAGTTTCGTTTTCGCTTCCATTTGGTGCGGTAAATAGAATCGTCTGATTAACCAACTTTGATTTTTATCGATATGCGCAATTAATAATTCCGAATTGCACAATATTAATGACGTAGTCGGCTGTTTGGGAAGCGTAGTTCGATCGTCGTCCAGCCGTTATCGCAAACGCCGCAACAATGCTTTGTCTTTTCTGACATGAATATTAAGCGTGCGCTTACCTATACTGAACTCACTGAAACGCAAACGGGTGTTTGCGCGAAAACAAGATCTGGAGGTAAGCATCATGAAACTTTCAACCATCATCGTTGCAGCTGCGCTGGCTGTCCCTGCTCTCTCCGCATTCGCTCAAAGTCAACCGCTGACCCGCGCTGATGTGAAGGCGCAGCTCGTTCAGGTCGAACGGGCCGGTTACAACCCTACGACGGACCGTACGACATATCCGGCAGAGATTCAGGCGGCCGACGCGAAGATCGCAGCTCGGAATGACCAAGCCAGTTACGGTGGCGTTGCGGATATCTCTTCAGCATCGGGTGCCTATCACGCGCCGGCATATACGGGCACAGCGAACGGAGTCAAGCCGGTCTACTTCGGTCACTAAGCCGACCTGGCAGTAGTAGCTGCGGCCCCCACGGAACGCTGACCGCTATCGACTTCGATAAGCAGTCAGCTTGCTTTTAAAGAACCTCCTCCACCGGTCTACATGCTGGTGGACTTGCCCAGAGCCAGCGCCTGGGCTTTTTTGCGGCCGTTCGAGATTCGAAGTGGATTACTTCGGCGCGAATGTTACGGGTGGCATTGGCGCGGTATTGACCGACAGATGGAACACTTCCGGCCGCGAGTAGTGGCCGGCCACATCGAAGTCGAGATTGCTGGCGCGGCCGATACCGGTATCGATATCCGCATAAAGAATCGTCTCTGTGTCGAACACGGGTCCGGCAAGCACCTTGCCGAGCGGATCGACGATCATGCTGCCGCCGCGCATGATGAAATCGTCGACGCCCGCCTCCATACAAAAGTCTTCGCGATAAAACGGCGGGTATTCGCCCAGCCGGATGGCCTGGCACGCACTCAACACATGCACGCGGCCCTCAAGGGCGATGTGCACCATCGACGGCGCCCAGGTCGCGCGGTCGTCGGCGGTCGGCGCGCAATACAACTCCGTGCCTTGCGCATACATAGCCTGCCGGAGGGCCGGCATGTAGTTCTCCCAGCATATGACGGTGCCAATACTGCCGAGCGGCGTATCGACCGGCGCAATTGTAGAGCCGTCGCCGAAACCCCAGATGATGCGCTCCTGTCCCGTCGGCATAAGCTTGCGATGGTAGCCCGCGACGCCTTTGCCCGGCACGAGCGTCACCCCCGTGCAATACAGCGTGCGTCCCAAGCGCTCGATCACGCCAATCACCACGTGCACGCCCGTCTCTGTCGCGACCTCGGCGAGCAGCGCAAGCTCGGGGCCGTCGAGCGTCACCGCGCCTTCCATGTAGCTGAGAAAATGCGAGCGGCCCGCTTCGGTACGCTTGCCGACCACGGTGCCGAACGACGCACCCTTCGGATAGCCACCGAGAAATGCCTCTGGAAACACGGCGAGCGTCGCGCCTTCGCGAGCAGCGTTGCGAATCAGATTGGCGGCTTTTTCGGCGCTCTTCATCGGCTCGAACGGAACCGACGAAGCCTGGACTACAGCAGCTTTGAACATGACAAACACTCCAGCTTGAATTGAATTTGAATCGCATGTTTAACCACGTGCGATGTCCCTGTCTCTCGTTTCCGGCAAGGTGAAGTAGAGGACGATGAAACAGAGCAACGACACCCCGGCGAGATACCACGCGGGAATGTTCGGGTTGTGAGTGAACTGGATCAACGCAGTGGCTATGAACGGTCCCGGTCCGGCGAGCACCGCCAACGCAATGTTGTGACCGAGTGCAGCGCCTGTCGAACGGATCGAGGCGGGAAACACCTCCACGAGCAACACCACATCCATGACCGCCGTCACGGCAACGAGGGCGGCGAGCACGACCAGACCCACGAGAATCGCCGCGACATTGCCGGTGTTGAGGAGCAAGCAGATTGGATAGGCCAGTACGGTAAGACCGAGCGCCGACGCGAGCACCATCGTGCGTCGTCCGATGTGGTCGGACAGTCGTCCCACCAAGGGCTGGAAAATCGTGTACAGGACCAGTGAGATGCTGCATAGCCAGAGGGACGTGGACTTTGGCAATCCGACCGTCTGCGTGAGATGGTTGTTGGCGTACGTAATGAAGTAGTAGAGCGACACGCCGAAGAGTGCCGAGAACGCGAGCGTCATCACCATGGCTTTCGCGTATTCGCCGCGCGCCGGTGGCGCGGTTGCGTGGCTCGCGCGTTGGCGTTGCACTTCTTCGTACACCGGGGTGTCGCCCAGGCGTCTGCGGATGTAGATTGCCACCGCCGTCATGAAGACGGACGCGACGAAGGGCATGCGCCATCCCCACGACGCCACGGCGGCCTCCGGCAGCGACACCGAGATCACGGCAGCGATAAACGTGCCGCACAGGAACGCCGCGCCGGCCGTTCCCGTGATGACGCTAGCAGCCGTCGCACGCCGGTTGCGGGGCGCACTTTCGACCATGTAGATGCCCGCGCTCGACCATTCGCCGCCGACCATCATCCCCTGCACGAAGCGCAGCAGCACCAGCAACGCGGGCGCGGCAAGACCGAGCGTGGCGTAGCCCGGCAACAGGCCGATCAGCGTGGTCGACAAACCCATCCCGAAAACCGTGATGATCAACACTGCACGCCGTCCAAGCCGGTCGCCGAGCGGTCCGAGCACAAGCGCACCGAACGGTCGCGCCAGAAAACCCACGGCGAACACCGCAAGCGACGAGAGCAGCGAGACGCCCGGCGCCGCCAATGGAAAGAAGGTCCTGCCGATGATTGCCGCGAAATAGCCGTAGATCGCGAAATCAAACCACTCCATGAAATTGCCGATGCCGACCGCAATCGCCCGCTTGCGTAGGTCGACACCTTGTTCGGCTACCGCTTGGGTGGCCAGCGTGCTATCCATCGTTATCTGTTTCATCCCGAACTCCCGAAAATTGCAGTTGCATGACTGATTGGCCTCAGTGTAGAAATCGGGAGCGGATTCAATCAAACGAATGTTAAAAATGACCATCATTAATGTAGCTAATATCAGCCGGATGGATCTGAACCTGCTGGTTGTGTTCCAGTGCCTCATGAACGAGCGCAGCGTGACGCGTACCGCAGAGATCCTGAGCTTGACGCAGGGTGCGGTCAGTTCGTCATTGAAGCGGCTACGGGAACAGTTCGGCGATGACCTGTTCGTCAGGGGCGCCGGCGGCATGACGCCGACCCGCCGTGCACTCGAACTCGCACCGAAGGTGAGCGAGGCGCTCGGCGCGGTCTCCACGTTGATCGACGGGCGCAGGCAATTCGCCGCCGAAACCTCTCGCCGCGTGTTCAACATTGCAATGTCGGACGACATCGAGAGTTGCGTGTCGCCGATGCTGGTCAACGAGGCGCAGTCGCGCGGGCTATCGGTAGGTTTCGCGTTCCACCAGACCAACAGCTCGCTATGGAAGTCAGTATTCGACGAGCGCGACGTGGACCTTGTGCTTTGCTCAGAGCCGAAAGCGTTCAGCTCGCGCTATTCGTCGCAGATCCTGTTTTCGTCGTCGTACTCGTGTCTCTACGATGGCGTGCGGTTGAATCTGAAAAGCCCGATCACCCGCGACGAATATCTTTTGCATCACCACGTACGCGTGTCGTTCGACGGCCGCCGTGGCTTCGTTGACGATCTGCTGGAAAACGAGGGTATCGCGCGCAGGGTCTCGGCGTCGTTTACTCATTTCTCAGGCATGCTCGCAACGCTTGTTTATAGCGATGCCATTGCCACGCTGCCGACCTTTGCGGCCCATGCTTACGCGCGCATTGCGCGCTTGACGGTGAGCCCGGTGCCCATCACCGTACCGGCCTTTCGCGTATTCATGATCTGGAAGGCGGCGCAGAACGACGATGAGCAAAATGCGTGGCTTCGTTCTTTTGTGATCGACACGACGCGGGAATTGCAGTTCGCGGGCTCCTATGGGATTGCGGGCTCGCCGCGCAGGAAAGGTGTTAAAGCGCCCACGGCGAAACTGCGCAGTTGACCGCTTGTATTCAGGACTTCGAACGTAAAAATTCGACAGTACGGATATGCTCAGACCCACATCAATAACGCCAGAAAACGTCCTGCAGTTTGCGCGTGCAATGCTCTCGGGTGAGCGCAAGCATCATCAGGATCCGGGCCTTGTGCGCAGGTTGATCGTCAGTTACCAGCCAGTCGTATTCGTCATCGGGCTGGGCGGCATTACGGATGACTACGCCTCCTCCCGTGCGCGAACCGCGAACCACGTGGATGCCGCGCTTTCTCGCCTCGACCAGAGAAGCGACGATCGAAACCGCCACATTGCCGTTCCCTGTTGCGGCATAGATGACCGCCTTTACGCCTGAGTCGAGTATGGCGCGTACTATCGCGTCGTTCATGCCGCCATGCGCGTAGACGACGCCGACATGGGGCAGCGCTTCGATCTCGTTGATCGACCATTCGCTGTCCACCGTATGGGGACGTGCCGGCAGCCGGTAAAAGACCGGCTTGCCTTCGACGACAAATCCCAAGGGTCCGTAAGGCGACTTGAACGCATCCTGCTTGAAGGTATTCGTCTTGACGACGTCGCGCGCTGTGTGGATTTCGTCGTTCGAGACGACCAACGTGCCTTTGCCGTGTGCAAGCCGGCTCGCAGCCACGACTATCGCGTTGTACAGGTTGAGCGGTCCGTCCGAGCTTAGGGCGGACGGCGGACGCATGGCACCGACCACGACAACCGGCTTTGGGCTCTTGAGCGTCAGATGGAGGAAATAAGCCGTTTCATCGATAGTGTCGGTGCCGTGCGTAACCACGATGCCGTCAATGTCGTCACGTTTCAGGAGCGACGCAATGCGCTTTCCCAACTGCAGCAATTGCACGTTGCCGAAATTCTCGGAACCAACCTGAAATAGCTGTTCAGTCGTGATGTCGGCTAGCGAATCCGCGACCGGCAGATCAGCGAGAATGTCGTCGATAGACAGCACCGAACAGTCATACGCCGACGTGTTGACCGGCGAGGCGCCACGACCTGCGATCGTTCCGCCCGTGCCAATCAGTACGATCCTCGCTTTCTGTCGCGCAGCCGCTGCGGTATCGCGCGTCATGGGTGTGCGCTCAGGTTGAACATCGAGCAATCGAAGGCCGTGGGGCGTTGCGCGATCAGATCGTCCAGTAACTGCGCGCACCCCGTCGCGAGTGTGAAACCGAGCGCGCCCTGCCCGACGTTGAGCCACAGATTCTTGATCGGCGTCGAGCCAACGATAGGCATTCCACCTGGCGTAGCGGGTCTTGATCCGGCCCATTCATCGGCGGCGGCATAGTCACCAGCCCGCGGGAAGACCGCCTCCGACTCAAGGCGTAACGTATCAAGCCGACGACGGTTAAGCGCATTTGAATAACCCGCTAAATCAGCCATCCCCGCCACGCGCATGCGCTCATCCAGCCTCGCGTACACGACTTTGCGGGCGAAATCCGTCACGCTGATACGGGGTGCGATATCGCCGGACCTGATTGGAACCGTCAGGCTATATCCTTTCAACGGGTACACCGGCACATCGATACCAACCGGCCTCAACAACTTCGTACTGCCGCAACCCAACGCAACGACGATCTGTTCACCGGGCAATCTGCGTGTTCCGGCCCACGCTTCGACGCGTCCGCCCGGCGCGTGCTTCAACGCGCTGACATCGGCTGAAAATTCGAAGCCCACGCCGCGCCCGCGCAGCAACTTTTCGAGGCTCAAACAGAATCGATAGCAATCCGCCGTGTCTTCGCTGGCGGTGTAGATGCCGCCGGCGATCTCGTGACGAATGGATTCCAGCGCGGGCTCAATGCGAACGCATGCTTCCCGGTCGAGCGGCAGTTGCTCGCAGCCGAGCGTGCGCTGGAATTCCAGCAAACCCAGCGCCGACCCGAACGCTCTCGCATCCCGATGCATGACCAGCTTGCCGGAACGGGCATAGTCGAAATCAAGTAATGGTTCGTTGTCTACCAGCTTGTGCATCAGCGAACGGCTGAGAAAAGACAGTGCAAGCAAGTGCCGCGTCGATTGCAAACTTCTCTGACGCGTGCACGCCCTCAAGAACTGGAAACACCAGCGCCATAAGGCAGGGTCCGCAGACGGACGAAAACGCATTGGCGAGTCGTGGCGCATCAGCCAGCCAGGAATCTTCGACAGGACACCCGGACCGGCGAGCGGCGCAACGTAGCTGTACGAAAGTTGCGCGCCGTTTGCATAGCTCGTTTCCAGGCCGACTTGCGAACGGCGGTCGACAACTGTCACGTGATGACCCGATGCATTCAGGTAATAAGCGGTTGTCAAGCCGATCACGCCGGCGCCTAGAACAGTGATTTCCATGATGCTCACATTTTCACTACGGTGAGGAGCGTCTGCTTGCCGCCTTTGTAGTCATACAAGGAGATGGCGCCCTGCTTCAGATCGCCATGTGCGTCGAACTGTGTGCGTCCCAGCACGCCTACGAAGTCCGCACCCGGCATCGACGCAAGAATGTCCGCGGCTTTGACCGAGCGGGCGCGCTTCATTGCATCGACGATGATATACACCGCGTCGTAGGCGAACGGCGCGTTGAGTTGCACATGCTGATGAAACCGGGCTTCATAGCGCTGCTCGAAAGCGGGACCATCCGGCATTTTCTCGAGCGGCATGCCGGCGATCGAGCACACGACGTTATCGGCAGCTTCGCCTGCGAGTTTCGCGAGCGAATCGGCGCACAAGCCGTCGCCACCCAGCACGCGGGCGCCGATCGCAAGCTGGCGCGCCTGTTTCGCGAACGGGCCTCCCGTGGCGTCCATTCCGCCATACATGATGATGTCCGGATGTTCGCCCTTGACCTTGGTGAGGATCGAACGGAAGTCGACCGCCTTGTCGTTGGTCGCATCGTGCGAGAGGACCGTCAGACCCAGCACCTTCGCCTGCTTTTCGAACTCGTTGGCAAGCCCCTGACCGTAAGCGGTTGCGTCGTCCACGATCGCGACTGACTTCGCCCCGAGCGTTTTCTTCGCGTAATCGGCCAGTGCCGGGCCCTGCTGTGCATCGGTTGCAACTACCCTGTAAGCGGTCTTGAATCCTTGCTGTGTGTAGATCGGATTCGTAGCCGAAGGAGAAATCTCGACGATACCCGCATCGCTATAAATTTTCGAAGCCGGAATCGTGGTTCCCGAATTCATATGCCCGACAACGGCGACAACCTTGTCATCGACGAGCTTCTGCGCGATCTGCGTTCCCTGGCGCGGGTCAGACGCGTCGTCCTGTGCATCCAGTTCGAGCGTCACTTTCTGGCCGCCGATCACAAGTCCCTTTGCATTGATCTCCTCTACCGCGAGACGGGCGCCGTTTTCGGTGTCCTTGCCCCATTCGGCATTCGCGCCGGTCAACGGCGCGGCATGTCCAATTTTGACAACTTCATCTGCAAACGCGCTGGCAGAGCCGAGCACGATCAGGCTTGCTCCAATTCGGGCAATCAGACTGCCGGGATTTCTGGTCGACATGAGACTCTCCTGGTTTATTGCATGGCTTGGAAGGTATCGCAGCGGTGCTCGGCTGGAATCAACGGGCACGTTCGACAGGACCGACTTTAGGATCGATAAAATCGCTGGCATTGCACCAAACCGCAAGAAAATAGAAGAAACGCGACACGCCGGCCGGACTCGTTCGCCGGCTCTTATACTTGAGTTTATCAGCGGCTTGAGGGAAGGTCATGGGTACAGAGAGAACACCGTCCGATGGCCGGGAACTTGTCGACCGGCTCGACCGCGCCTGTTTGAAGCGCGACACCCATCCTTCCCGGGCGGGCGCCGAACTGAACATCGGTTTTTTACTTTGGCCGAGCTTCCCGTTGCTCTCACTAGCCGGTTTCTGCGACGCATTGCGCCATGCTGCGGACCTTGGTGACCAGAGCAGGCCTTTACGATGCACATGGACGCTGCTCGGCACGTCCGATACAACCGTGGAAGCGAGTTGCGGCGTGGCCGTGCCCGTCCAGGCGGTAGACGGGTCGCCGCGTCAATTCGATTACCTTGTCGTGATCGGCGGGCTGCTGCCTAAACTCGAACAGGTCGACCGGCGCTATTGGGACTATTTGCGCGAGGCGGATGCCAGCGGCGTGCCGTTGATCGGCATGTGTACCGGCAGTTTTGTACTGGCGCACGCCGGCCTGATGCAAGGCCGCGTAGCGTGCGTACACGCGTTCCATCTTGAAGACTACAAAACGATGTTCCCGAACATGCCGGTCGTCGCCAATTCAGACTATTTGATCGATGGCAACCGCATCACATGCGCCGGCGGGGTCTCTGTCCTTGAACTGGCAACGCGTCTGATCAGCCTGCATTGCGGCCCGGACAGGGCGTCCAAGGTGATCCATCAAATGACGGTCAGCCGTCTGGGCGGCACGTCGTTCGTGGACCGCCGCAAGGCGTTAGGCTATCTGGCGGTAGGTGATTGGCTGGTGCGGCATGCGATCGTGCTGATGGAAGAAAACCTGGAGGCGCCGCTCAATATCACGGTGATCGCGAAGATGGCCGGGACTAGCGTCAGGCAACTCGAGCGCAACTTCCTGACAGAAACAGGGATGTCGCCTAAGGAGTTTTATCGGACGATGCGACTGCGCTACGCGCGCTGGCTGCTGCTCAACACAACGAAGCGCATCACGGTAATCGCTTACGAATGCGGCTTCGCTGACTCCGCGCATTTTATTCGCGGCTTTAAAGAGATTTATGGCGTGACACCGGGCAAGCTGAAGGCTTCTCTGGAAGCGCGTTTGTCCTGAGGCAAACACGCAGCGACGCGTCTATTGAGCCAGGATATCAACAACTATCAAACTAAGAACTGGCGGCACCACGGGGGACGTCCCGAGCCGATTTCCAGCCAATAAAAAACCCGCAGAGCTTATCGCCATGCGGGTTCTAGATACTTCTCTGCACTTCTTAAGGCTGCCTTGGACGTCTTGCAAAACGGTGGTGGGTGCTGAGAGGCTCGAACTCCCGACCTACGCCTTGTAAGGGCGCCGCTCTACCAACTGAGCTAAGCACCCCGCTTCGCAAACTTCGCAATACCGCGTGGGTTTCTGCCGGGTTTAAACTGGTTTAAACCGTTCCGTACCCAGCGAGTCCGCTAGTTTAGCGCATCTTTTAGTGCTTTGCCAGCCCGAAATTTAGGAACCTTTGCGGCCTTGATCTTGATCGCGTCGCCCGTTCGGGGATTGCGGCCCGTGCGTGCCGTGCGCTTGCCGACCGCGAACGTTCCGAAGCCCACAAGCGTCACCGAACCGCCCTTTTCCAGCGTAGTCTTCACGCCGCCGATCACCGCTTCGAGCGCCCGTCCGGCTGCTGCCTTCGATATATCCGCCTGCTGCGCGATATGGTCGATCAATTCCGTCTTGTTCATTGTGATCCCCCGAAAATGGTTTGTGATTGGGCGATGCAAAAGAGCGATTCACTGCTTTGAGCACAGGCCGTGAGCCATATATGCGGCGGTCATTAGAAGTAGCCGAAACACGCGTGTCAACCGGGATTGAGCCTGATCCCGCCCACCATTCTCCATCTCGGGCGCGCAATAAAAAACCCGCGGGGGGCACCCGCGGGTTTCGACTTTCTCAACCGGCAACCAACCTCAATGCTTGACGAAGTCACCCGTTGCCGGCGCGTCCTTCTTGTCGGCCACGGCCGGCGTTGCAGGCTTCGCTTCTTCCTCCGGCAATGCCGCGGGGACACGTTCGAGCGCAAGCTCGAGGACCTTGTCGATCCAGCGAACCGGAACGATTTCGATCGCGTTCTTCACGTTGTCCGGAATCTCGGCGAGATCCTTCGTGTTTTCCTCCGGGATCAGCACGAGCTTGATGCCGCCGCGATGCGCCGCCAGCAACTTCTCCTTCAATCCACCGATAGGCAACACTTCGCCACGCAACGTGATTTCGCCGGTCATCGCCACATCAGCGCGAACGGGAATGCCGGTGAGCACAGACACGAGCGCCGTCGTCATCGCAATACCGGCGGACGGACCATCCTTCGGAGTCGCGCCTTCAGGCACGTGGATGTGGATGTCCTTCTTCTCGAACGCTTCATCCGATACACCCAGACGACGCGAACGCGAACGCACCACCGAACGTGCAGCCTCGACCGATTCCTTCATCACGTCGCCAAGCGAACCCGTGCGGATGATATTGCCCTTACCCGGCATGACCGCAGCTTCAATGGTCAGCAAATCGCCGCCCACTTCCGTCCACGCGAGACCCGTTACCTGACCGACCTGGTTCTCCTTCGCGGCCAGACCAAAGTCGGTCTTGCGCACGCCGAGGAACGTATCGAGATTGCTGCCGTCGACCTTGACCGCGCCATCTGCCTTCTTCAGCAGAAGCATCTTCACGACCTTGCGGCAGATCTTCGACATTTCGCGTTCGAGCGAACGAACGCCGGCTTCACGCGTGTAGTAACGAATGATGTCGCGGATTGCTTCTTCCGTGAGATCCATCTCGCCCGGCTTCAGGCCGTTGTTGCGCGTTTGCTTCGGCAACAGGTACTTCTGCGCGATGTTGACCTTCTCGTCCTCGGTGTAACCCGAGAGGCGAATCACTTCCATCCGGTCGAGCAACGGCGGCGGGATGTTCAGCGAGTTCGACGTCGCCACGAACATCACGTCCGACAAGTCGAAGTCCACTTCAATGTAGTGATCGGCAAACGTATGGTTCTGTTCCGGATCGAGCACTTCGAGCAAAGCGGAAGCCGGGTCGCCGCGAAAATCCATGCCCATCTTGTCGACTTCGTCGAGCAGGAAAAGCGGATTGCGCACGCCGACTTTCGCAAGGCTTTGCAGGATCTTGCCGGGCATCGAACCAATGTACGTGCGACGGTGACCGCGAATCTCGGACTCGTCATGCACGCCGCCGAGCGCCATACGCACGAACTTGCGGTTCGTTGCACGAGCGATCGACTGACCCAGCGAGGTCTTGCCAACGCCCGGAGGCCCGACGAGACACAGGATAGGCGCCTTGACCTTCTCTACACGCTGTTGGACCGCAAGATACTCGAGGATCCGTTCCTTGACCTTCTCCAGGCCAAAGTGATCTTCATCGAGTACGCGTTCCGCATTCGAGAGGTCATTGTTGACCTTGCTCTTCTTGCGCCACGGCAAACCAATCAACGTATCGATGTAATTGCGCACGACGGTCGCTTCAGCCGACATCGGCGACATCAGCTTGAGCTTCTTCAGCTCGGCGTCGGCCTTCTTCTTGGCTTCCTTCGGCATGCGTGCGTTGGTGATGCGTTTCTCGAGCTCCTCGAGATCTGCACCTTCCTCGCCTTCGCCGAGTTCCTTCTGGATCGCCTTGACCTGTTCGTTCAGGTAGTACTCGCGCTGGCTCTTCTCCATCTGACGCTTCACGCGACCACGGATACGCTTTTCGACCTGAAGAATGTCGATTTCGGCTTCGAGCTGCGCAAGCAGATGTTCGAGGCGCTCGACGACCGGGAGCATCTCAAGAATGTGCTGCTTCTGGTCGAGCTTCAACGGCAGATGCGCCGCGATGGTATCGGCCAGACGACCCGCTTCATCGATACCCGACAGTGACGTCAGGATCTCGGGAGGGATCTTCTTGTTGAGCTTCACGTACTGATCGAACTGCGACACGATCGCGCGGCGCAACGCTTCGGTTTCTGCGCTGTCGGCATGGTCGGGTTCGAGCGGCATCACGTCGCAGGAAAATTGCGTTTCCTGTTCTTCGATCGTGAGCGTCTTCGCGCGCTGCAAACCTTCCACGAGCACCTTAACCGTACCGTCGGGAAGCTTCAGCATTTGCAGGATGTTTGCGATACATCCCACTTCGTACATGTCTTTTTCGGTCGGCTCGTCTTTGGCGGCGGTTTTCTGTGCAACAAGCATGATGTGCTTGCCGCCTTCCATCGCAGCTTCGAGGGCCTTGATCGATTTGGGTCGTCCGACAAAGAGCGGAATCACCATGTGCGGGAAAACGACTACGTCACGCAGCGGGAGCAGCGGGAGCGTAATGCGTTCCTGCGGGAGGAGTTGGGTTCCTGACATTTTCATTTCCCCAGTAGTGGAATCAGTTCAGTCGTAAATAAGGCCGTCAAAATGGATTGCAAGCCTTAAGCGTGTGGGAAAAGATCAGTGAATCGAAAAAATTCGCCTCAGTAACGTGTCAGTAACGTCCACAAGATATCCGAAAAATAAACAAAAAGCCGTTCACGTTGCCATGAACGGCTTTTCGCCGACACACAGCCCAACTTTAGTTAGAACCTGCTACCTTCGGTGTATCTTCATAAATCAACAGCGGTTTGCCATCGCCGTCGATTGTGTTGTCGTCCACGATAACCTTGCTTACGCCCTTCATGGTCGGCAACTCGTACATCACATCCAGCAACGCCTGTTCCAGAATGGAGCGCAAACCACGCGCGCCCGTCTTGCGGCGGATTGCCTTGAGCGCAATCGCCTGCAACGCGGCGGGACGAATCTCCAGATCCACCCGTTCCATGTTGAACAGCTTGTGATACTGCTTCACCAGCGCGTTCTTCGGCTCGGTCAAGATCTTGATCAGCGCATCTTCGTCCAGCTTGCCGAGCGTGGCGACCACCGGCAAACGGCCGATCAGCTCAGGAATCAAACCGAACTTGATCAGATCTTCCGGTTCCACTTCGCGCAGCACTTCGCCCGCGTCGCGATCAACCTTGCTCTTTACGCTAGCACCAAACCCGATGCCTGTCTTTTCCGTGCGGTCGATAATGACCTTTTCCAGGCCATCGAACGCGCCGCCGCAAATAAACAGGATGTTGGTGGTGTCGACCTGGATGAAATCCTGGTTCGGGTGCTTGCGCCCGCCCTGTGGCGGCACTGAAGCCATCGTGCCTTCAACAAGCTTCAGCAGCGCTTGCTGTACGCCCTCGCCCGACACGTCGCGCGTGATGGACGGGTTGTCCGACTTGCGGCTGATCTTGTCGATTTCGTCGATGTAGACAATCCCGCGCTGGGCCTTGTCGACTTCGTAGTTACAGTTCTGCAGCAGCTTCTGAATAATGTTCTCGACGTCCTCGCCGACATAACCCGCTTCCGTGAGCGTGGTTGCGTCTGCAATAACGAACGGAACGTTCAGCATGCGTGCGAGCGTTTGCGCGAGCAGCGTCTTGCCCGAACCCGTGGGTCCGATCAGCAAGATGTTGCTCTTCGACAACTCGATATCGTCTTTCTTCTCGAGATGCTTGAGACGCTTGTAGTGGTTATAAACCGCCACAGCAAGAATGCGCTTCGCGCGGTCCTGACCGATCACGTATTGATTCAGAATCTCGCTGATTTCCTGCGGACTCGGCAAATCCGATTTCGTCAGGCCGGCCTCTTCCGCCGCGCCCGCTGCCTCGTCGCGAATGATTTCGTTGCACAAGTCGATGCATTCATCGCAGATGAATACGGAAGGACCGGCAATCAGCTTCTTGACCTCGTGCTGGCTCTTGCCGCAGAACGAGCAATACAACAGCTTTTCGCTGTTCGAACCTTTCTTGTCCGCCATGGATGTGTGAGCCTCCGGACACTCGATTACATAATACGCCGCTCAATTCACCCGCGCAGAAACGGCACGTGCACCAGGTGAAAGCGTGTGTGGCGTGTGCTTTAACGCCATTTCGCGCGTCGGCTCCAGCATGGTGTGCCGGGCTTCCTTGCTGCGTTGCCGTTGCGAATCAGACCGCTGCACAGCACTGATCCGCAACGTCTACTTAATAAAACAGTCGGCTGGACCGGTCATTCCCGAGTCCGGCGCGTTACAACTCAGGGACGCTTGTGAAGAACCTGGTCGACAAGACCATAAGCCTGCGCGTCATCGCCCGACATGAAATTGTCGCGGTCGGTATCGCGCGCGAGACGCTCCACCGGCTGGCCGGTATGGTGCGACAGCAACTGATTCAGACGTTCCTTCAGGTACAGGATTTCCCGCGCCTGAATTTCGATATCCGATGCCTGCCCACGCGCGCCGCCAAGCGGCTGGTGAATCATCACGCGTGCATTCGGGAGCGCCACGCGCTTGCCCTTGGCGCCTGCTGCCAACAGGAACGCGCCCATGCTTGCGGCGAGGCCCATGCACAGCGTGGCGACGTCGGGCTTCACGAACTGCATGGTGTCGTAGATCGCCATGCCGGCCGAGACCGAACCGCCCGGGCTGTTGATGTACAGGCTGATGTCCTTGTCAGGATTTTCGCTTTCGAGGAACAGCAACTGCGCGACAACGAGGTTGGCCGTCTGGTCGTTCACTTCCCCGACCAGGAACACGACACGTTCTTTCAGCAGGCGCGAGTAGATGTCATAGGCACGTTCGCCGCGGCCGCTAGTTTCGACAACCATCGGCACCAGACCCAGCGCCTTGGTTTCGAAATCATGCGGCGCGTTTGACGCGAGCGAGTCCAGTAATTGAGCGCGATAGGTCATGCAATTTCCTTGTTCGGAATAGGGATACTGAACGACAAGCAACATCCTTGGATAAGGCCAAACACGGTGACTTGCAATGACTTGCAAACCCGGCGCCGAAAACGTCGATCCTGCACAAACGCAAAAAAGGCGTGCCGGCCCGTCACCCCGACGGCCCTGCACGCCTTTCCGACGCTGCTTACGCTTGCGCCGTCGCGCTGGCCAACTCTTCGAAGCTTACTTCCTTGTCGTTCACTCGTGCCTTGCCGAGCACGAATTCGACGACGTTGCTTTCCACGACGTACGCTTCCATCTCGGCGAGGCGCTGCTGGTTCGAATAATACCAGCGGACGACTTCCTTCGGGTCCTCGTAGCTTTTCGCGAATTCGTCGACTTCAGCACGGATCTGTTCCGGCTTTGCCTGCAGGTCGTTTGCCTTGACCAGTTCGGCCAGAACCAGGCCCAGCTTGACGCGGCGTTCAGCCTGTTCCACGAACATTTCTGCGGGGATCGGCGCGTCGGCTGCGTTCGGCACGCCGCGCTGTTGCAGATCCTGACGCGCCATTTCCACAAGACGTTCCTGATCCTGCTCGACCAACGCCTTCGGCACGTCGAGTTCGGAGATCTTCAGCAGCGCGTCCATGACCTGATTCTTCACGATTTGCTGCGTGCGGCGCTTGGCTTCGCGCTCCAGGTTGTCCTTGATCTCGCCGCGCATCTTGGTGATGTCGCCATCTTCCACACCGAGCGACTTGGCAAAGTCAGCGTCGATTTCCGGCAGATGCGGCCATTCGATCTTCTTCATGGTGATCGTGAACTGAGCCGTCTTGCCGGCCACGTCCTTGCCGTGATAATCGTCCGGGAACTTCAGGTCGAATTCCTTCGACTCGCCGACCTTCAGGCCGAGCGCCGCGGTTTCGAATTCCGGCAACATGCGGCCTTCGCCGAGCACGAAGGTGAAATCTTCGGCGCTGCCGCCTTCGAACAGCACGCCGTCCAGCTTGCCGACGAAGTCCATGGTCACTCGATCGCCGTCCTTGGCCGCCGTGTCCGCACCGCCGTCACCGTGCTCGCCACCTTCGCCGCGAGCGTGGAAGTGAACGCGCTGCTTGCGCAGGATTTCCAGCGTGCGGTCGATCTCGGCTTCCGAGATGGTCGTCACCGTGCGCTCGATTTCGGCCGTCGCGACGTCGCCGACCTTCACTTCCGGGTACACCTCGAACGTGGCGTCGAACGCATAGTCTTGAGCGACCTCGCCTTCAGCCACCTTCGGTGCGAAGCTCGGCTGGCCTGCAACGCGCAGGTTTTCCGTGCGCGTGACGTCGAAGAATTCCTTGCCGACCTTGTCGCTCAGCACTTCGGCTTCGACCTGGCCCTGGTACTGCTGCGTGACCATCTTGAGCGGCACCTTGCCCGGGCGGAACCCTGGCATGCGCACGTTCTTCGCCAACTGACGAATACGCGAGTCCACTTCCTTTTGCACCGTATCTTTCGGCAGGGAGATCGTCACACGGCGTTCGAGCTTGCCGAGGTTTTCAACAACGTTAGCCATGGCTTCTATCGTCCTAGAGTAAATCGAGTATTCGGGTTCGTGTATCGGGTCAATTCTTGTTCGATCTCGCGCCGCGTAAGGCGCTCAGCGTCTCGCGGTTCCTGAATGCGGCTCCTGAAATGCCAGCGGCTCGCAGAAGCGTTCAGCAAGCCGGACAGGAAACCGCTAATTCAACCGCTTGTGCAACCGTCCACGCCGGTTTGAGTCAACAGAGCCAAACATTTTACCAAACTATTTGCAAGCATCACGCCGGTTCGGGAGTCGGGAGTGCAAATACCGTCGAAACGGACCTGTTTTCGCAGTTTTTAGGTGGGTTTCTCGGGTAGGACGCGCCGCTGCGGGCAGGTTTTGAATCCGCGCGCACTGGCGGCTTACGCCGCTCTCCCGCAGCCCTTCCATTTCCCGTGCGCATTGGAAGCATGCGCAGGATGCATAAGGTTTGATTAATTCGGGCCGTGCCGATAGATTTCAGGCAAATTCCATAACACGAGACAACATGCCCTCCTTCCATTCCTCCACGCCCCCCGTCGTCGTCATCGCGCCCGATTCATTTAAGGGGTCGCTTAGCGCGGAACAGGTCGCCGAAGCGATCGCAGGCGGCATTCGCCGCGCCCGTGCCGATGCCGTCATCCGTATCGTTCCCATGGCCGATGGCGGCGAGCGTACCTTCGCCGCCATCGGGCATGGGAACGATACGGGAGATCGGGAGGGCACACGGCTGG
>NZ_JBSIPA010000882.1:0-998 GCF_053574605.1 Caballeronia sp. M23-90
AGCCGCAAGAAGACCTGCAAGTTCTGCGCAATCGGTCAATCTCTTGCGGCAGGCCGGACGATCGCGCGCAAGACGCCCGAGCAACTCGCGGAAGTCGCACGTGCCGCTGTTCTGCTCGATGGTGTCAAGCATATGGTCCTGACCACCGGTACGCCGCCGACGAAAGACCGTGGCGCGCAGATCCTGTGCGAAAGCGCGTTTGCAATCAAGGCCGCCGTCGACCTTCCGATCCAGGCGCAATGCGAACCGCCCGACGACGACAAATGGTTCGAGCGCATGCGGGCAAGCGGTATCGATACATTGGGGATGCATCTGGAAGTGGTCACGCCCGCCCTGCGCGAGCAGATCATGCCGGGCAAGGCGAGCGTCCCCATCTCGCGCTACATGGAATCGTTCAAGGCGGCCGTCGCCGTGTTCGGTCGCGGGCAGGTCAGCACCTACATCCTCGCGGGACTGGGGGACACGGCCGAAGCAATTCTCTCGATCTCGCGCGAACTGGTGGACATCGGCGTGTACCCGTTCGTGGTTCCGTTCGTGCCGATCAGCGGAACCCCGCTCGAGGATCATCCGGCGCCTTCCCCCGAGTTCATGAAGTCGGTGCTGCAGCCGCTCGGCGCGATGGTATCGGCCGGCGGCATGCGGTCCGGCGATATCAAGGCCGGTTGCGGAAAATGCGGCGCGTGTTCGTCGTTGTCTTCCTACGAGGTCTGAACCATGCTCGCCGATACCGAGGATCTCGCCCGCCTCTACACGCCCGCCAGCTTTACGATCAAGTGGACCACGCTGCAATGGGAAGCCGACGAGGCGTACAAGCTGCGGCGCGCGGTCTTCTGCATCGAGCAGGGGATTTTTATCGGCGATGACCGCGACGAGACCGATGACCGCGCGCAACTCCTCGTGGCGGTGAGTTGCATTGGTGGAATGCATGAGCAAGTGGTCGGCACCGTGCGCATTCACGAGGACGAACCCGGTGTGTGGACCGGTTCGCGGCTTGCCGT
>NZ_JBSIPA010000883.1:0-993 GCF_053574605.1 Caballeronia sp. M23-90
CGCTTCATTGAAGACAACTGGCTCAATGGCAATCGCCTCGGCGGTGGTTCGTTCGACGCAACTGCCGGCAGCATCATGAGCTTGTTCAACTTCAGCGGCGCGGGCAGCAACCCGAAGGTGTTCATCGTGATCTCGCCGTGGGCGAAGGTGAACTATGTCGATCATACGCAGATCAGCCAGGCATCGGTCACGCGCTTCATTGAAGACAACTGGCTCAATGGCAATCGCCTCGGCGGTGGTTCGTTCGACGCAACTGCCGGCAGCATCATGAGCTTGTTCAACTTCAGCGGCGCGGGCAGCAACCCGAAGGTGTTCATCGATCAGAACCTCGGTACGCCGGTCGCATCGGTTCCGGCAATCTGATTTTATAAGCCGCGCGTTGCACGCTGACGCGAAGCCGTGCTTTGTACCTTGTCGCCGTCCCATAATGGGCGGCGACTTTTTCACTACTGCTTTTTGTATCCTCTCAGGTCCCATGTCGCATACCGCCACACCTTCCATGTCGCCGAATGCCGGGCAGAAACCACGCCTGCCGCGCCCGAAAATCGTCCTGCTCTGGTGCATCGCCGCAGCGTTCGCTGCCGCGTTCGTGTTCTGCATCTGGGCCGCGCTTTATCCGGCGACCGTGCCCGCTCGTGTTGGCGACATCGTGGAAGACCTGACAGGCGCCAATCCGAATCCCGTCATGCTGAGCCGTCCGCCAGTCGCGCCGCTGAGCGCCGTCGCGTTGCTCGGCCAAAAGATATTCTTCGATAAATCCCTGTCCGCGTCCGGCACGCAATCGTGCGCGTCGTGCCACAGTCCCGACCATGCGTTCGGACCGCCGAACAACCTGTCCGTGCAACTCGGCGGACCGCACATGACGTTGCAGGGGTATCGTCCGCCGCCTTCGCTGATGTACCTGTATTTGCAGCCTAATTTCAGCATTGGCCCCGATGCCGGCGAAGCCGAAGCGCCGCCCGATTTTGCTGCCCTGGCCTCGCAAGCCGCCGA
>NZ_JBSIPA010000884.1:0-992 GCF_053574605.1 Caballeronia sp. M23-90
TCAAGTCGCGATGGCGCTGGGTCCGAACGAGCCGCCCGCGCACGTGGTCGAGCAGGCAAACGAAGCCGTGGAAGAAGAGGGCGACTGGACGGAGTTTCCGTCCGCGCCGGAATCCACGGACGCAAGTGCTGACACCGGCCCGCATCTGAAAATCACGTTACGTGGGGTAGGGGAGAAGGACCAGGCTCTGTTGACCGAGGAGCTTGGAAACCTGGGGACAGTCGTCGGGGAAAAGAAGTCGGGCGGTGACCTGACGTTGTGGCTGGACTCGGATGTATCGGCGGATGACATCGTTGCCGTGTGCTGTTTCGTGATCGATGATTCGCAGATTTCGATTGGTCGCGGCAATGCGTCGAGCGCATCGGTGGATGAAACGCCGGTCGCAGCCGTGGAAGAAATCAAAGAGGTGGCAGAAAAAGCGCCCCAGGCAGAGAAGACGGAACCGGCGGCGGCTGCATCTGCTGCCGCCGAGTCCCGCGCAAACACACCGGTTTCGGCTCCGGCCGAAGCTCCCAAGGCGCGCGCCGCAGCAGCGCCGGCTGCTGCAGAAGGCAGTTCGATTCGCGTGGGCGTTGAAAAGGTCGATCAGTTGATCAACCTCGTCGGCGAACTCGTGATCACGCAGGCCATGCTCGCCGAAACCACAAGCACGTTCGATCCCGCGCTGCACGACCGCCTCTTCAACGGCATGGCGCAACTCGAACGCAATGCGCGCGACTTGCAGGAAGCCGTGATGTCCATCCGCATGATGCCGATGGATTACGTCTTCAGCCGTTTCCCGCGTCTCGTGCGCGATCTCGCCGCGAAGCTCGGCAAGGAAGTCGAACTCGTCACGTTCGGTCAGGCGACGGAACTCGACAAGAGCCTGATTGAACGCATCATCGACCCGTTGACGCACCTCGTGCGCAACTCGCTCGATCACGGCATTGAAACCGTTGAAGCGCGTCGCGCGTCCGGCAAGGCCGCGGCGGGGCAACTGGTGCTGTCGGCGG
>NZ_JBSIPA010000885.1:0-989 GCF_053574605.1 Caballeronia sp. M23-90
ACGTAACAGCTCGCGTCGGGCGCGAGCTCAACCCCGGCCATCGGAGTTATCTCATTGCTCGCCGCCCCGGGGGCCGCCGTTACCGATTACGCGGCGACGGGCGATCTGATCAATGACTCGCTGGGCTTCATAAACGCCAAGCGCGGGCAGCTCGGACTGCCGCCGCTCGGTTTCCAGTCGGCTGTCGCGCAAGCCGCAGCCGACCATTCGCTCTACAACCAGACGAACAATGCCGTCGGACACTTCGAGACCGCTGGGCTCCCAGGATTCACTGGAGTCTCGCCGACGGACCGCGTCAACGCGCTTTATCCGACGGATTCCGTAGGGGAAATCGTCGACACTCAGACGGGCGCTTTCACAAGCTCCACTGGACCAATTGAAGCATTGTTCGACGCGCCCTTCCACCGCGGGATCATTCTGTTTGACACCACGCTCGTGGGCGTGGGCGCCGCGCAAACCACAAACCCCTTGAAGTTTTCGGCTCTCACGGCCGACTTCGTCGATTACAAGGCATTTGTCCCTGACAACAAGCTAATCGCGTATCCCTACCCAGGGCAAACCAACGCCAAGGCGGCGTGGCAAGATTTCGAATTGCCCGACCCGCTCGCCGCGGCCGGGAAAAACTATGCTGGCCAAACGGTCGGCTACCCGATAACTCTCTCAGGAGCGGGCAACGCGGCGTTCTCCAACATCGCCTTTGAGATCACTGACGCCACGGGTGCGGCGGTGCCCTGTCAAGAAGTGGACAGCTCCAACAACGACGAAGCAACGCGGCTCGCGCTATGCACGCCAATCGCGCCGCTCGCCGCAAGCGCGACTTATTCGGTCCACGTCACAGGCTCACTGACCAACGTCACGATCCCGACGCCTCGGGCGTTTGACGTGAGTTGGTCCTTCACGACCGCCCCAGCCACGCCCGCCGCAGCGAAAACCGAGGTCGGCGGCCCAGCTCGCCGGGTGATCATCCAATGAGGGCGCCGCTATCTTGA
>NZ_JBSIPA010000886.1:0-983 GCF_053574605.1 Caballeronia sp. M23-90
TATGGGTTCGACGTCTTCCGCCGGCAACGGCACGCCGAAGAATCTGACCGACGGCTCGGTCTTGCCGAGCGCCAGCGTCCGAGCAAGCTCTGCACGCTCGGGCTCATAGGTGAACAAGGGGTTGCTGAAGTACTCAGGCGCGAATGGTTGCAGCGGATGCTCGAACACAAAGCGGCTGCGTGCCGCTTCGAGTTCCTTAGGCGACGCGTCGTCTCCCGCGACCGTCACGGCGAGATGATCGAGCAGTTCATCGATCAGCGCAGCGGGCGGCAGTGCGGCGTTGTCGCGAATGCTGCGTCCGGTGTACGCGATCATCAATCGATCGCGTGCAGCCAGTAGCAAGTCGAGGAACAAGTTGCGCTCGTCGTCGCGGCGTTGACGATCGCCGAGCTTGCCGAAACTTGCCATCAGGTCGAATTCGTCGGCACGCGCGAGACTTGGCAACATGCCGTCGTCCATGCCGAGCAAACAGATCACGCGATACGGCAAGCCGCGCAAGCTCGTCAGCGACGAAAACGTCACACCGCCCCACGGCACGCCGCCACGCGCGGCATCGTCCAGGGCATCCGTCAGCGCCGTGCGTAATACATCTGCGGAAATTTCGGTTTCGGCCGCGCCCTCGTTCATTGAAAGCATCAGCGAGTCGAGCGTTGCGCGCACATCGGCGATCGAATCGGCGAACGGCAGGCCAGCATCGAAAAATTGCGTGAGCGCGTCGAGCAGCGTTTGTGTCCACGCCGCGGGCGTGCGTGGTGTGGCGACGCGTTCGCCGAAGGCATCTATATGGTCAATGAAACGCGTCAACCGCCCGAGCAACTCCGAATCCGATCCGTGCGCGCCTTCCACGGGCAGCCATTCGTCGACAGGAGCGCCGCCATCGGGCAGCGCGTAGCCAAGGAAGAGCCGGGTCAGCGCATCCGAAAACGTATGGCGGGCTGCAGGAACATCCACGCCAGTGACGGCCGAAGGCGCGAGACCACGCA
>NZ_JBSIPA010000887.1:0-976 GCF_053574605.1 Caballeronia sp. M23-90
TGCCATTTTGCCGAACGACGCGCCGCCCGAAGTCACGCGCGTCTCGCCGCTCGAAAGCTCGGTGCGCTATCTGACGCATCTGCGCGAAGCGTGGAACCACGCCCATCCCGATGCGCCGTTCAGCGAGCAGGAAATCACCGTCACGATTCCCGCCTCCTTCGATCCCGCCGCACGCGACCTGACCGCAGAGGCGGCGGAGGCAGCGAATTATGGCCGCATGACCCTGCTTGAAGAACCGCAAGCCGCGCTTTATAGCTGGATCGAGATGAGCCAAGGACAGTGGCGCAAGCAAGTCCGGGTCGGCGACGTAATCCTTGTCGTCGATGTCGGCGGCGGCACCACCGACTTCTCGCTGATCGCGGTGATCGAACGTGAGGGGAATCTCGAGTTGCACCGGATTGCAGTGGGCGAGCACATCCTGCTCGGCGGCGACAACATGGACCTCGCGCTCGCCTACGTGGTCGCGCGCAAGCTCGCGACGCAAGGCACGCAGCCCGACGCATGGCAACTTCGCGCGCTCACTTATGCGTGCCGATCGGCCAAAGAAACGCTGCTCACCGATCCCGCCACGGACACCGTGCCGCTCGTCGTGCCAAGCCGCGGATCGAAGCTGATCGGCGGTTCGATCCGCACGGAACTCACACGCGCGGAACTCACGCAGACCATTCTGGACGGCTTCTTCCCGCAAGCCGACCGCGCCGACCGGCCGGTAAGCCGAGCGCGAGTGGGCCTTACGCAACTCGGTCTGCCGTATGCGCAGGACGCCGCCATTCCGCGCCATCTCGCCGCATTCCTGGGCCGTCAGGTCAACGCGCTCAATGAGATCGAAGGCCTGCAGAACACGCTTGCCGAAGGCGCCAGTTTCCTGCATCCGACTGCCGTGCTGTTCAACGGCGGCGTGTTCAAGTCGGACCTGCTGGCCGGCCGCATTCTCGATACCGTCAACGGATGGCTGGCGGCCGAAGGCGCGCCGCCA
>NZ_JBSIPA010000888.1:0-969 GCF_053574605.1 Caballeronia sp. M23-90
TCCGCGATTCTCGATTTGCGTGGTGAACGTGGCAACGGCTGCCTTGAAAAGCCGCGAATAATGCCGGTACGAATCGAAATCCGTGGGCAGCAAGAAGGCGTCCGGCTGCGCGATTACGCCGGCCGGGGCGTGGTAACGACTTCCACTTACGAGGCCCGGGCGCTCGGTGTGTTTTCGGCCATGGGCATGATGAAAGCGGCGCAACTCGCGCCGGACGCCTTCTTGCTGCCCACGGATTTCGATTCGTACCGGCATTATTCGCGGCTTTTCAAGGCAGCCGTTGCCACGTTCACCACGCAAATCGAGAATCGCGGTATCGACGAAATCTATATCGATCTGACGGATTTGCCGGGCGACCCTGCCGACACCGCCGCGCGCATCAAGCAGGCCGTGCGGGACGCAACCGCCCTGTCGTGCTCGATCAGCGTCGCGCCGAACAAGCTGCTGGCCAAGATCGGCTCGGAACTGGACAAGCCCGATGGCCTCACCATCCTCACCGCCGCCGATATCCCGCTGAGGATCTGGCCGCTGGCAGTACGCAAGGTCAACGGCATCGGGCCGAAGGCGACCGAAAAGCTGGCCGGCATCGGCATAGAAACGGTCGGCGATCTGGCCCGTGCGGACCCGGAACTGCTCCAGGCTACCTTTGGGCGAAGCTATTCGGCGTGGCTCGTGGAAGTCGCGCAAGGTGAGGACGAACGGCCGGTGGTCGTGAGTTCGGAACCCAAGTCGATGAGCCGCGAAACCACGTTCGAGCGCGACCTTCACCCGCGCCAGGATCGCAGCACGTTGTCGGCGGCGTTCACGGATTTATGCACGCGGGTGGCCGACGACTTGCGGCGCAAAGGCTACGAAGGCCGCACGGTTGGCATCAAGCTGCGTTACAACGACTTCAGCACGGTCACGCGCGACCTTCACCCGCGCCAGGATCGCAGCACGTTGTCGGCGGCGTTCACGGATTTATGCACG
>NZ_JBSIPA010000889.1:0-967 GCF_053574605.1 Caballeronia sp. M23-90
TGCAGTCCGATCGGCGCGTGCAGGCGGTCGATCTCCGCGCAGGTCATATCGAACGCGGCGATCGGACTGCCGATCAACAGCCGTACGCCGCCCGAAATCGCCGTTTCCATCGCCGCGCAAATGACCGCGATACGCAATCGCGCAGGCGCCATGCCGGCCAAGCGCGTGACGACCTCCGTCGGTTCGTCCAACGCCGCGCCCTCCTGTGCATTCGCGTAACAGATACCGCGCGCAGTGCATTCACAGAAAACGACCAACGACGCCTTTCCATCTTGAATTCCGCTCCTTCCCTCCGACTGCCCATCTACCTCGACTACTCCGCGACCACGCCGGTGGACAAGCGCGTCGCCGAGAAGATGATCCCGTATCTATGCGAGCATGTCGGCAACCCGGCGTCGCGCTCGCACGCCTAAGGCTGGGACGCGGAACGCGCGGTGGAAAACGCGCGTGAAGAAGTGACCGCGCTGATCAATGCCGATCCCCGCGAAATCATCTGGACCTCGGGTGCCACCGAGTCCAATAATCTCGCCATCAAGGGCACCGCCGAATTCCTCCGCAGCCGCGGAAAGCACCTGATCACCGCGAAGACCGAACACAAAGCCGTGCTCGACACGATGCGCGCGCTGGAGCGCGACGGATTCGAAGTCACGTATCTAGACGTACGGGAAAATGGGCTCGTCGACATCGACGCGCTGATCGCGGCGCTGCGCGCCGACACGATCCTCGTGTCGCTGATGCTGGTGAACAATGAGATCGGCGTCGTGCAGCCGGTCGAAGAGGTGGGGCGGCTCTGCCGCGAGCGCGGCATCGTCTTTCATATCGACGCCACGCAGGCGCCGGGCAAAGTGCCGATCGATGCGCATACTCTCAACGCCAGTCTGATGAGCATGACGGCGCACAAGGTTTACGGGCCGAAGGGCATCGGCGCGCTGTTCGTGAGCCGCAAGCCGCGCGTGCGCGTTGCCGA
>NZ_JBSIPA010000090.1:0-18284 GCF_053574605.1 Caballeronia sp. M23-90
TCGCGGCTCGACCGGCTGCCGTTCACGCGCACCCTCTGGCGGCTGGTGTTCCTGATCTCGCTCGGCGGCGTCTTCGAGCTGTACGACCTCTTCATGACAGCCTACATTGCGCCGGGGCTCGTCAGGAGCGGCATGTTCAGCAGCGGCTCGGTCGGCTTCTTCGGCATCAACGGTATCGGTTTCTTTGTCTTCTGCACGTTTGCCGGCATGTGGCTTGGCTGCATGGTCTTCGGGTCGATTGCAGACCGGCTTGGACGCCGCTCGATGTTCACCTTCTCGCTCATCTGGTATTCGCTCGCGACCGCCGTGATGGCGTGCCAGACGCATGCCGCGGGCGTCGATATCTGCCGCTTTGTCGCGGCGATCGGCGTCGGGCTGGAACAGGTGACGATTGATACGTTCCTGACCGAGCTCGTGCCGCCGCAGGGACGCGGCAAGGCCTTTGCGTTCTACCAGTTCATCGAGTTCCTGATCGTGCCGGTGGTGGCGCTGCTCGGCTGGCTGCTGGTGCCGATCAGTCCGTTTGGTATCGATGGATGGCGCTGGGTTGCGGCGATCGCTTCGGTCGGCGCCATTGCCGCTTGGTGGCTGCGGCTCGGGCTGCCCGAAAGCCCGCGCTGGCTGTCGCTGCATGGACATGAGGGCGAGGCCGAACGCATCATGCGTGACCTGGAGACGAAGATTGCGCGCGAAGCGGGCATGGCGAAGCTGCCGCCCGCACAGCGCTCGGAGCCCGTCGTTGGCGACGGAAAATTCTCCGAACTGTTCAAGCCGCCCTATGGCAAACGCACGCTCGTCCTGTCTGTTTTCAACCTGACGCAGACCATTGCGTTCTACGGCTTTGGCGCGTGGGTGCCCACGTTGCTGATATCGAAGGGCATTCACGTCACCGCGAGCCTTCAGTACGCATTCATCATTGCGCTTGCCAATCCGGTGGGTCCGTTGCTCGGCATCTGGATCGCGGACAAGATGGAGCGCAAGTGGCAGATCGTCAGCGCGGGCGTGGGGATCGGCATCTTCATGATGTTCTTTGCGAAGCAGACCGATCCGCTCTGGATCATCGTGTTCGGCGTGCTGGTGACGCTCTTCAACAACTGGATCTCGTTTGTCTTCCATGGTTTCCAGGCGGAGCAATATCCCACTCGCATACGTGCCCGGGCGATCGGCTTCGTCTATTCATGGAGCCGCGTCAGCGCCGCGCTCGCAGGTTTGCTGATCGGCTTTTTCCTGCGCGAGGGCGGCACGATGGGCGTGGCGTTGTTTATCGGCGCGGCGATGCTCGTGATGATCACGGCGGTCGGCGTGTTTGGTCCGCGGACGCTCAACCGCAGCCTGGAAGAACTCTCGCAGTGAAACGGCTGCGCTTTACCCTTCAACCGTTTCCTTATGCCGGTCCTTGAGGCAGTACTCAATGAGACCGTCGATGGTTGCCGCGACGTTATTGTGAATGGCGGGGCCGTGCATGGGGAAGATCCACTCAATGTCGTATTTCTTGATCTTCTTCAACGCAGCATGCAAGTATTCGATGGACGGAAGGTATCCGGAGTTTTCTATCGACGCCACGATCTCCTGCACGGGGTCGCCCGGGCGTTCTTCCACGGGTCCGTACCGCATGAAGACGTCGGATGAGAAAAGCGCCTTGAGCCGAGGAACGTAGATGACCAGCGCGTCCCACTGGTGAACGTGCTTCGCGAAAATCGGAACGAGCACTTCACCGCTGATGGTGATCGGGACTTCGTCCTTCAAAGGTTTTGTCTTGACGGAGAAAATGTCCGCAAGCGCATGCGAGCAGATCGGATGAGCGTATGCAACCAGATTCTTGTTGAGTGAGATGAAGTCGGGCAGGGCGCCCATTTCATCGGCTTCGAAGTGAGGAACAATGACGCTGTTGACCGTTGCGACATCTATGCCGGCAGACAGCAAGTTCGACTTCATCAGCGGGAAGTCGCCTCGCATTCCGGTCTCGATACAGAGGGTATCGCCAGTCGGAGACTTCAGGAAAAACTGCGAGAAACCCAGGTCGAGCTTCTCGATAAAGATATTGTTTCTGTAGACATGGTCCGCAAAAACATCAACTTTCGACGACTTCATTTATGCGCCTCCATTGCAGTCTCGAATTGGCGAAGGGCGATGCTTCCGCGCCTTCCGAATTTTTCCAGGTATGCGCGCACGTAGTCTTCATCGTCGTACAGGAACGCAATATCCGTTGGCACCATGTTGCGGATGGCAATCAATGGAACGGGCGCTTGCAGCGGGCGAAATTCCTTGTTCCAAAGCCCAGGTTCCGCGCATTCCTGAAAGAACTGACCAATCATCAGGTGCCGTTCAACAAACGCCGGCTTCAGTTGCTTCTGCACATATTCTACTGCGCTTACGATGTCGTCGACTCCGGACGGCACGATGATCCGGCAACGGTAGACGTCCTGCGTCGAGCCGGCTTGCAGGAATTCCTCCATGTGCAATTCCAGGTCCGCCAGGAGACCCGGAACGCTGCTGGAACGATTTCTGTAGAACTCGACCGACCTTTTCAGCATCGCAGTCTTTGCAAACGGACATACGTCCCCGAGCCTTCCGAGCTCGGTGTTAGGGGCGCAAAGAAAATGTTCGATCCAGCCGAGAATCCTGGAGAAGCCTTCGTCGGTTGAGGCTTCTTCAAGAGACAGACGTTCTGAATCTGACAGGCCTGTTGCCATGGTCCAACCTCATCGATGCTGAATTCGGATCACCAGATAGACGCGCGATTTATCAGGAGTTATTTTTGCGATCGCCACGGTGTTTATGCCTGTCTCAAGGGCTCGTGTTTCATTCGTCACTTACGATGCCGGCATTTCCCTGATCAACCGGCCCCAGTCATAGTCGAGATCGTCGGGCGTAAAACGCGAGACGCCAGCGCCCGGCGTGAACGTCAGTTCGCCGAAGAATATTTCGTTGTCCGGCGCATAAAGGTCCACGCGCACATAACCGAGCCCTTCTGACAAGACCGAGGCGATCCTGACGATCTCGTCCCAGTTCGGCAACGGCGGAGCGGGGACCGCGCTGCGCGGGTATCCACCCAGCTCGAAGTCGAGCCGGTTCCAGCGCGCGTCGTAGAAGTCGTGTCTTGGACTGCCGAAGCGGTCGGAGACCACGCCCGTATAGATGAACGGCTCGCCTTGCTTGCGGCCGAAGATATTCATTTTCAAATCGGCGGGGACCATGCCGCTCTTGTCGAGCAACAACTTCTCGAAGTAGAGCCGGGGCTTGATCGGCCGATAATGCCGCTCGCGTGACGCTTGATAAAAATCGGTCGCCAGCCATTCATCCGCGAGACGGCTAAGTTGCTCGAACGACACCGTGGACTTGTCCCGGACCACCTTCACGAATCCGCATCCGTGATTCGCTTTCATGACGAACGAAGCGGGAAGCGAGTCGAATACTTCCCGCGTGAAAACATCGGGCACTGCAATGAGGGGAATCAAATGCTTTTCGCCCACCTTGCTTGCCACGTAGTCACGAACGGCAAGCTTGTCGGTCAGCGTGGTCCACACCGGTTTGGGATGAAGGCAACGATCAAGAACGATTTCATTGAAGGTCGTGGGATTTCGCAGGTTGGGAAAGCGCCCGACTCTCTTGCGATGCGAGATCATGACGAACACATAATCGGGAAGAAAGCGCTTTACCCCTCGAACCAGGCGATTACGGATGGCGCCGCGCTTTTTCTCCGTGGGGGCCTCTGCCGGAAAATGTGTTGCATGCGCCAGCTCGTCGGGGGTGCTCATCGGCATATCTCCTCGCTTACTACTTAAAATCAAATTACGGGTAGTCGGGCACAAGCGGAGACGACAACCGAAAGATGTGTCGTCCGGAAATCTGGTAAATGCTGCGGTGAGTTTTTACGCGCGCGCCTTCAAACCGGCTTTATGCTGCAATGAAGCATAGGCGATCGACCAGCCCCGTAGACTGGCGTGGCCGAAAGTCTGGAACTCTTGGCGCATTTGGAAAACCGGGTTTTTGTTGCAGCGCATTTTTTGCCGATCCTGCAGCCTATATGTGCTGCTGGATGAGCCTGTTTAGTGCTGCCACTTGCTTGTTTTCCTGCGTCCAGACGATTACTAACTCCTTACGTCTCATGGCGTCGAGCAATCCCGCGCAAAGGGTTTTTTTGTTCGACGCGAAATGTGGAAGACGGGTTGCGGCCGCCTCACACCTTGGACTGCGTCATCCCGACGTGCCGTGCCGCTGCAGCGTAACCAATCCGGTCCGCCGGCCCGACCGGATGCGTCGCGAGCGCACGATTCAGATGAAGCCGCAGAACATCGTCTTGTCCGGACTTCATGGCAGCATCGATGAACAGTTGCTCGAAGACATCGCGCTGGGCATGACTGCCGCCAAGCCGCTGCATTTGGCTGAGCGCAGGAAGCATCGCGTCGACACTTGCTGCGTATTCCTGCCGCCCGTGAAGCAACACGGCCTCACTCACCGGCAAGGCTGCTTTCCTGAGAATCTGCCGGCGTTCGCCACGCTGCACTGAATCCGCGTCGCGAATCCCCTGGAGCAAACGCTCGGCCGCCTCCCATCGCTCTGCACCGGCCAGCGCCATCATCCAGTGCGGAAGCGTAAGGGCCGCGAGCGTGTCGCCAATGCGGGCCTCGGCCAGATCCGCGAGTTCATCCCATTGGTTGCCTGCGTTTATGCCGTGGAGCTGCAGCCGGAACAGCATCGAGGTTGCGTTCAGCACATCGTTATACAAGTCTGGAACGGCCTGCAGCAACGGTGATGAGAGGTCGCGAAAACGCTGGTCGTAGAGATCCAGGACCTGATCGAACTCGCGCCGTTCAAGATGAAACATCGCACGATGCCACCACAGGTGATGCTTGAAGTTGTTCGCGGTTACCCAGTGCGGTTCGAGCTGGTTCAGGAACGCAATGCCTTCGTCACGCCGTCCCTGCATCTCCATGACGTGAGTCAGCGCGTGTGTTGCCCAAAGATTGCCCGGGTCCGACTCGATTGCCGACCAGCCGGCTTTTTCGGCGGCATTGTATTGACCGCATTCCTCGTGGGCAAACGCATTGCAAGCCAGCACGGTTGTGTAGCCCGGAAGCTGATCGCTCCAGTACGGCATGACCTTGGTGATTTCATGCAGCATGCGTTTCGGAAGCCCATACCAGAACGCGGTGTTGTGGTGAACGCGCAAGGCGAGCAGGTCGCGCGGGTGAGCGGCCAGAATCTCTTCCCAGACCGAGAGCGCGCGATCGAGGTCACCGTCGATCCAGTGCGCCAGTGCCGCAACGTGCGAGCGCTCGCGATGGGTCGCTTGAACGGCGTACCGTTGTGCTTGTGCAAGCGCCTGCCGGGCGGTCCCGAGATGTGAAGCGTTGAGCGGCATCATCGCGAAGTAGCCCGTCAGCACGTGGGCCATCACGAACCCGGGGTCTTGCGCGAGCAGCTTGGCAAGACGCGCACCGAGGTCGGCCTTGTAGTACAGGTATCCATCGATGGCGAAACGGTATGCATCGCCCGCTTCATCACCGGTGGTTGTAGAGATCACGAGCCCTTGCGCGTCGTATGTCATGCAGTTTCCTTAAGCGCCGACATCCTTATCGTACAGGAGCGGCCACAGCGGCTCGCCATCAAGTGCAGCCACGCCGGCATATCGCGAATCTCTGGGAACGAACGGGTGAAGGGGCTAGCCGCGGGCTGACCGCGAGATTACTTCGATACATTCTTTCTTGCCAAATACTTCTGCGATATCTGCGTGTAGGCGCCGTCCGCTCTGATATTGGCGAGTGCTTTGTCGATGGCGGCCAGAAGCGGCGGATTACCCTTCGGGATGACGACGCCGGAGTACTCACTGCAAAAGTTTTATGGCAGCGCCCGCTTGAAAGCTTGGTTATTGGATGTTTTTTGTTTGTCGATCTTTTCTCGATATGTCTTGCGATACCCGCTAAAACGCTCGACGCGACTGTATCAAGGAGCAGTTGTTCCACAAAGCACATCCATGCCGAACGTAATGTGCAAATCGTATAAAGCAACGCCTGCGCGGTTGGCCGCAAGAGGTTCTCGTGCGAGTCGGTTGCATCGCCAATGGTCATACCATGGTTGTCTGAAAGTGACTGGATGTTGGCGCATCCACGCGCCATCCGAGCGCGTAGTCAATGGATTAGGTTGCTCGTGGCAGGGCACCGGCGCACGGCAGGCCGGATCAACATCGCCTCTGTCAGCCTTTCCTGGGACCGTACATTGCTGCGATCCGGCGGACGCGGATGTTCGCGCTATACAGGGCATACATCATGGTCACTCATCCAAAGAGGCTGGTCTTCGCAGGTGTTTTTGTCGTCGCGCTTGCGGTTACTTCATACCTGCCACAATTCGTCCAGAACGCGCTTCATCACGATCACTCCATAAGCGACGGCTACGACGACTCCGGGTCCGCGGGCGGCATGCCTGACGGAGCGCCGGCGTCCGGAGCAGTTTCGAAGGAAGTGCGCCCCGATCCGTCGCCGGCGCGCATTCTTCAGGCGGTTCGCGACAGCCTTCAGCGCAACGATCTTCAATCGGCTGAAGTGCTGCTTCGCGCTGCGCGTGCGCTCGATATCAACAACCGGCAGGCGCTCGCGCTTCAGCACGAACTCGATGCACGCATGACGCAGAGCGCGTCGCCGTCGACAGCTGTCAAGGGTGCGGCAACGCCGCAGCGAGCGGATTCGCTCCCGGTCAAAAGAACCAGCCGCACGGCTACGCGGACCCCGGACAAACGCGAGCGTGCAGCGATTCACACGCGCAAAGCGAGCAACACTCATGAAGAGGTGAACACATCCAGGATCACACCTGTCGAGACCGCAGCTCCAATCACCGAGGCGGCCGAGAAACCACAGTCCATGGTCGAGTCAGTGCCCGAAGCCGCACATGCGCCGGCACCTGTGATTGTGCCCCCGCCAGTTGTTCAGCCTACCGCGCAACCCGTTGCACGACCCGCGCCCGCGCCGATGGTGGAATCGTCACCGGGGCCGAAGAGCCGCGAGGAGGTCCGGGCGGAGCTGTACCGTGCCCGCACCGATGGCAGCCTTCCGCGCTTCGGCAATCCGGATCCTGCCGGTCCGGGCGTTGCGACGATCTCGAAGCCGCTTGCGGCGACGCCGGACCGCTAAGGCCACGATCAGTTTGTGCATCGATCGACCGGGAAAACGCAAGGAAATCTAACCTTCAAACCCGTTGATTTCCTGTCGTTACACAAAGCACGAGCCCAAGGGCCGGCAATCGGGCCTCGTGTGCTTCATGTGGTGAGCAAAGCGCCGAAGCGCATGGGGTAGCGATGGCACGCAGATTTCAGTATTGATGCACGAGCGACGATTTTCGAGATATTTCTCATTCCAACGTTAATTGGAGCCTACTTTCATGAGTTCCTCATCGAATGCATCGAACGAAGGCATCGAACGAATGCATCGAATTTTCCCAGCCTCATGCTTCAGAAAGGAAAGAGTATCGAACTAAGCGTTTAGGTCGGCAAAGGTAATCGTTTGCGCCTTGCATGCTTGCGTGAAAGCCGGGTCATAACTCGAAAAAAACACCACACGGCGTTCCGCCAGTATCCCGAAGAGCTCAACCAGAACGCCGCGAGCGTTGGCGTCCAGCCCGGCGACGGGTTCATCCGCGATCACAACCCTTGCATCGCCGATAACCGCCGCGGTCAAGAAGACCTTCTTGCGCGTGCCGAACGACATTTGCTCGAAGCGTTTCTCCAGATGCGGCGTCAGCCCGAACCGCTCCGCCAGGTCGAGCACGTCACGCCCGACTGACGCCTTCCGCTCCAGCGCCACCTGCTCCAGGTAGGCGCGTCCGGTTTGCAATGAACCAGGCAGGCAGTCATCGGGAATGAAGGCCAGCGCGGATTTTGCTTCGGCCGGAGCATCTCGATGCAAATGTCCGTCGATCCACACATCGCCGCAATCTGCGGGAATCGTCCCGGCGAGCATGCCGAGCAGGGTGGTTTTGCCGCTGCCGCTATCATCGTTCAGTGCGATGCATCCCGGGCCGGCGCGATAGCTCAGCCCTTCGAAAATGACGCGGTCAGCATAGCGTTTGCCGAGGTTCTCAAATCTAAGCATAAGTAGATGTCTGGATATTGCGATAAGTTATGGATGCCGCATCAGGAATGCCCACGCGCGGTGAATCCTGCTGATATTGCATAGTATCGGTCTGAGGCCGATCCTGAGTGCCGAGTCGGTGAGTATCTGTCAGTAACGTAATCCGTGTGTTCCGGCCGGAACGTGAGCAAATGGAGTTGAATCTTGACCAAGGTTTTGAGCCTCGATAGCCCCGATTTCCTGCAGGGAGGGGGTGAAGTCGGGGAGTTGATGCGGTCGTACCGGTGGGAAGATACGCCACATGGCACGCCGCAAACGTGGCCGCAAGCCCTGCGGCTAACCGTTGGCATGTGCATCAACTCGCCGCTTCTGAGCACGGTGCTGTGGGGACCGCAGTTGTGCATGTTCTACAACGATGCTTATTCGGCGTCGCTTGCCGACCGTCATCCGGCGGCGTTGGGAAAGCCAGTCGCCGAGGTATGGGATGCCGCGTGGGATGTCGTCGCGCCGGATTTCCACCAGGCAATGAAGGACGGCACGGGATTCGAAAACAGCAAGGTCCAGCTCCGGTTCGTGCGCAACGGAGTACTGGAAACGACCTACTGGGACTTCAGCGCCACGCCAATCCGCGATGAATCCGGCGCGATCGTCGGGCTGTACAACGTCGGCATTGAAACCACGGCGCAGGTGAGGCTGACCGAAACACTCGAGCAGCGGATGCTCGAACGCACGGCCGAGCGCGACCGGCTGTGGGAATTGACGGACGACCTGCTGGTCAGCGCGGACTACGAGGGCCGCATTCATCGTGCGAGCAATGCCTGGAGCCGCCTGCTCGGGTACACGGAAGAAGAGCTGAGGTCGCGCCCGTACTCCGGGTTCATGCATCCCGATGACGTTGGCGCGACCATGGACGCGGTGATGGAGATGCGCGCGAGCGGTCGCCCGGTGCACTTTCAAAACCGGCTGATTGCATCGGATGGAACGCCGCGATGGATCGCGTGGAAGCTCGCGCCCGAGCCGAACAACGAACGCATGATCGGCACAGGCCGCGACTTCACCGAGGAACGAGAGCGCGAGATCGCGCTGCGCGATTCCATGGACTTTGCGCGCCTGGCGTTATCGGCGGTGAGCGGGGTCGGCGCGTGGACGTACGAAGTGGCGAGCGATCAGTTTTTCTGCGACGAGGCCATCTCCGAAGTCTATGGAATCGATGCAATCCAGGCAGCGAAAGGCATCAGGCGCGAGCTGTTCCTGGCCAACGTGCATCCGGACGATCTCAAGGCGCTCGGCGCCACCATGTCGGGCGGCTTGCTGCGCTCGGGCGATCTGGAACTCGAATACCGGATCAACCATCCCGATGGGTCGGTGCGCTCGGTGCTCTCCCGCGGCCACACGTACTTCGATCTGGAAGGCGTGCCGGTGCGGCGAACGGGCATTGGTATCGATATGACGCAACAGCGCCTGCTTGAACAGCAGCTTCGCCAGAGCCAGAAAATGGAAGCGGTCGGCCAGTTGACTGGGGGCCTCGCGCATGACTTCAATAACATGCTGCAGGGCATCCTGGGCCCGCTGGAACTCATCCAGCGGCTCGTGTCCATGCGGCGCACCGACGGGCTCGAGCGTTATTGTTCGATGGCGATGTCATCGGCGCAAAAAGCCGCGGCATTGACGCATCGCCTGCTTGCGTTTTCACGGCGCCAGCCGCTCGATCCCATACCGGTCGATGCCAACGAACTGGTGGCATCGCTTGCAGACTTGTTGCGGCGTACGACCGGCGAGATGGTGGACATCGTGCTCAAGCTGGACGGTACGCCGTGCAAGACCGTTTGCGATGCCAACCAGCTTGAAAGCGCGCTGCTGAATCTCTCGATCAACGCGCGCGACGCCATGCCCAACGGCGGCACGCTGACCATTTCCACGTCGCACGAAAGCATCGACGAACACCACGCCGCGCAGCGCGAGCTGAAGCCGGGCCGTTTCATTTGTATCGCCGTGACCGATTCGGGCGAGGGCATGCCGCCCGATGTCGTCCGGCAAGCCTTCGAGCCGTTTTTCACGACGAAGCCGCTTGGGCAGGGTACGGGGCTGGGTTTGTCGATGGTGTATGGCTTTGCCGGGCAATCCGGCGGCTTTGCGTCCATTTCGAGCCAGCTCGGGCAAGGCACGACGATCCGTCTGTACCTCCCGGAAACCGATCGCAAGGACAGCCCGGATCACGCGCCGGTCACGCTCGCGCAGCTTCATGAAAGCTCCGGCGAGACCATCCTGGTCGTGGAGGACGAGAGCGACGTTCGGAGGTTGCTCGTCGAGGTGTTTTCGGACGCGGGTTATACCGTGCTGCAGGCTGCCGATGGCCCGTCGGGGCTGGAGATCCTGAGGTCTCCGGTGCGCATCGATCTGCTGGTATCGGACGTTGGTTTGCCACGCATCAATGGCCGTCAGATGGCCGATGCCGCGAAGCTGTTGCGTCCTCACTTGCGGATTCTTTTCATGACGGGCTACGCGGAAATGGCGGTCGCGCCGGGCGGTTTTCTCGGCGAAGGCATGCAGATGATCACCAAGCCGTTCAGCATCGAGGCGATCGTGAACAGAGTGCAGGGGTTGCTCGGGGCGTGAGAAGCAGTGGCGCCTATGCAGTCCCCGGCGCCACCGATGCACCGGCAATACCGTGCCGCTTCAATGCATCGGCGACAAACCCCGACGTCTTCATCTCTTCCACGAACGCCGCCAGGAAATTCGCGGCGTCCTCGCCACGGCTTTTTGGCGTGCCCATTGCCTGCTGTATCACCATGAAGCGTTCATCGAGCAAACGCAGGCCGGAAGTCTTCGCGGCATCGGCTTCGAGTTGCTGCTTGACGCCGGCCGCAACCTCGAGTTGCTGATCCATGAACGTCTGCACCACCGCCGGCGACGACAGCGCGCGCACAATCTGCGCAGCCTTCAGTTCGCGCGTGAGGAACAGGTCGTACGCGCTGCCTTTGCCAACCGCCACGCGGTTTGCTGCTTCATCGACATCGGCATTCGCGCGAATCGGCGAAGCGTCTCGCACGAGATAAAACCCTTCGATCAACACATAGGGCGCCGTGAACGCGATGCTAGCGCCACGCACCGGATCGATTGCGAAGAAGCCGAAGTCGGCGCGTTCATCGGCGACGGCTTCGACGGATTTGCCGGCGGTATCGAAGACGATCAGTTCGACCTCCAAGCCCAGCCGCTTGCCGAATTCGCGGGCGAGATCCACCGATACCCCGAACGGTTTTCCTGTCGATGGATCCGCGTTGGCGAGGATCGGATTGCCCAGATTGATTGATGCACGCAGGCGGCCGGTCGGGGTGAAGGCGTCAGTTGTCATGGGAAAAGGCTCGAGAATGTTGCCAATAGGGAGACACGCAGTAATCGATTGTCAGCGCTATGCTACCGGTTCCGTTCACCCGTTGAACTGTTTAACCGAGGACCCCGTCATGAAACAGACACCAGGATCAATGATCAGCTTTAAGCGCCCCGATGGGCAGGAGATACAGGGTTATCTGGCAAAGCCGCAAAAGCTCGAAGGCGCGCCCGCGATTGTCGTGATCCAGGAATGGTGGGGCTTGAACGACCAGATTCGCGGTGTCGCCGACCGGTACGCGCAGGCCGGGTATATCGCGCTGGTGCCTAATCTGTTTCGCGGCAAGACCACCGTCGAAGAGGCGGAGGCGAACCATCTGCTGACCGAACTCGATTTTGGCGATGCCGCCGGCCAGGACATTCGTGGCGCGGTGCAATACCTGAGGACGCAGTCCGAGCGCGTCGCTGTTACGGGTTACTGCATGGGCGGCGCGCTGACGCTGCTGGCGTTGAGCAATATTCCGGAGGTATCGGCAGGCGTGGTCTGGTATGGTTTCCCGCCGCTGGAATATGTCGATGCATCGAAGATCAAGGCGCCGGTGCTCGGACACTGGGCCGAGCAGGACGAATTTTTCCCGGCGGAAACGGTGGCTCAACTCGAAAAGCAACTGTCCGATGCGAACGTTGATTTCGAGTTTCATCGATACCTCGCGCATCACGCGTTCGCCAACGAAACAGCGGTCGGGCCGGGCCGTATTTCGAGGACGCAATACGATCCGGTCTGGGCGCAAATGGCGTGGGATCGAACGCTGACGTTCTTCGGCAAGACCATGTGGGCGCAGAAGTAAGTCAGGTTCTTTCGGGTAGCACGCCTGACATCCCCGAAAGAGTCCCTCCAATCCCGTCGGTCAGCCCGGAATCTCGGGCTCGGCCAGCTTCGCCAGTTGCAGAAGCGACTCCTGCCAGCCGAGGTAGCACATCTCCACGGGGATCACCTCGGGGATGCCTGCCTGCACAACAGTGATTTCCGTTCCGCACGACACCTGCCGCAACGAAATAGTGATGTCCATCCGGCCGGGCAGGTACGAGTCATCGAATTTGTCCCAATAGCGGATCTTCTCGAACGGCACGAGTTCGACGTACTCGCCGCCGAACGAATGGCTGGTGCCGGAGCCGAAGTTGCGGAAGGACATCTTGAACGTGCCGCCCACGCGAGCGTCCATGTGGTGAACCTGACATGTGAAGCCGTAGGGAGGCAGCCATTTCGCGAGCGCATCGGCTTCGAGGAACGCTCTGTATACACGTTCGGGTGTTGCGCGCAAGACGCGATGCAGGTTGACGGTTCCGGTTGTCATGAAGTAATCGCCTTTCATTGAGAGTTGGACATACCCCTACGACGATCCGGCGACGCGAGTTTCGACATACATTCAGATCAGGGGAGACCCGTAGGTGCGAAAGGATTTTACCCGGCTCCCGGAGCGCGTCTTCAACGCGACGGTTGCAAAGCCAGTTGTCCGATGTACGCGCACAGCATGTCGGCTATCTCGGCTGACCACCGGTTCACCTCGGCTTGTGATTGCGCTTTGATGGAGACTGCTTCCCCGACTTTCGACATGGTCGTAATCAAGACCTCGGCGGCCAGCGAGCGGCGGTCCGTTCCCAGATCGGGAAGCGCCTCGTCCATGAACGCAATCGCGATATTCATCGCCGCGTCTCTTTGCGCCTGCGCCTCGGGTGAGTCGCGATAAAGCGGCGCCGCATCTTCCAGCGCCGTGCGAAACGCGGCTTCCTCGTATTCGGTATCGAAGAATGTGCGTACTGCGGCTCGCAGGCGATCGAGCGGAGGATGGGTTGTATCGTTGAGGATGCCTCCGACGAGTGCCCGGGTCCTGGCCCACTCTTCAGTCTGCAATCGAAACAGCATCGCTTCCTTGTTCGGGAAGTATTGATAGAGCGAACCGACGCTGACGCCGGCCGCTTCCGCCACCCGAGCCGCCGTGAAACGCGGTGCGCCTTCACGCACCAAAACGCGAACTGCAGCCTCGAGAATGTCCGCAACGAGGCGCGTTGAACGTTCCTGCTGCGGACGCTTGCGGGCAGATACGACGGGGCTTTGCCGGCTCTTCATGGATGTGCCTTCCGAAACGCGATTAGTAAATGCGACGAATTGTTCGTATTCTAGACGTGTGCGCAGCAGCGTCAATTTCCATTGAGAGGCTCATCCATGAACACACTGATTCAGGCGCCGGTCTCGACCGTGCTGGAACAACTATTTGCCGATGCCGACGCATCACAGGCCCATCTCATGCAGCAGATGGCAGGACTTTCACCGGAGGACCGCGCGACGTTGATGGCAAGCGCGCGATCCACCGATTACCGGGCGTTTTATACGCGGGCGAAGGAGTTTCATCTCGCGGTCTCGCGCAAGACCGGAGCGTTGCTTTACATGTATGCACGCATGACGAAGGCGCGTTCCGTCGTCGAGTTCGGCACGTCATTTGGGGTATCGACTTTGCATCTCGCGGCGGCGCTGAGGGACAACGGCGGCGGCGCGCTGATCAGCGCCGAGTTCGAGCCGTCGAAGGTTGCTGCGGCGCGAAGAAATATCGAGTCGGCCGGTCTCAGCGATCTCGTTGAGGTACGCGAAGGCGACGCGCTGGAGACGCTTGCGGATGGATTGCCGGAGAGTATCGATCTGGTTCTGCTCGATGGCGCCAAGGCGTTATACCCGGGAGTTCTTGCGTTGCTCGAACCACGATTGCACGCGGGCTCGGTGCTCGTAGCCGATAACGCTGACTGGAGTCCCGAGTACCTCGAGATCGTGCGATCCGGCGGCCGATACTTCTCGCAAGCCTTGCACGAAGACGTGGAAGTATCGGTCAAGCTTTGAGCGCGGTTATTCGCGTGCGCCCCGCGCGTCGACATCGGCAACCGCGCTCGTATTCACTGGGCGCTTGCCGTTCAAATTCTGCGGCTGTTACGAGCCGGCGCCCATTCCGAGCAGGTAATCGCGTTCGGCTTCATCCATCGACTTGAGCCAGTCTTCCTCCGCGCCGGGTTCGGGCAGCACGCGCCCGTATTCAACCATCTGCGAAGGAGGCAGTTCCGAGATATAAGCCCACACGTACCTGCGTTCCAGCGCGGTGGCGCTGATGATCACCTCGACAATCGATTCAAGCAGTTGCCGCTTCTGCTCGGGCGTTCGTCCCGCACGAATATGACCATGGACAAAGGCCTGTTCCGCCTTCAAAGGGCTTCCTCCAATGAAGTGGTTACCCGCCGGGATTTCGTTGAAGATCACTTGCGCGAAGAAACCTTGCGCGCCAGTGGCGCGGCTGTGCGCTTGGGTGATGCCATCGGCGATTCGGTGCTTGAGTTCGTCGTTGAACCGATCGGCCGCGGTTGACACAATGTAGGTCGGCATTATTTTAAGCTCCGGTTGGAAGTACGTCGTGCGGGAATCAGCAATGGCTTTGCCTTGTTTTGTCCAACAGCCTACGCCTGCAGCGGGATGCTTGCTGTGTGACGGGCGGATTGAGACGCGGGGGCATCGGCCACGCGCGATTGCGGCGGTTGAAGAATATTGCTGTTTTCGGTGACGGCGGCGGGTTATGGTTACGCCGTAGATTCCAGGGAGAAATCCATGCCTCAGGTGCGATGGAAGATGCAGTCCGGATCGGGTATCGAACATCTCGTGCTTCAGAGCCAGCCGGACGGGTATTCGGTGGAGAGCGTGCTCACCGGGCAGAACAGCGATGGTTCCTATGCAATCCAGTACTCGCTGCGATGTGACAAAAGCTGGCGCACACGGTTCCTGTCGATTCAAGTCATCGGCGGAGCGACGCTGGTCATTCACGGAGATGGGGAGGGCCACTGGACGGACGAACAACTCGACGAGATTCCGGACATCGAGGGATGTGTCGATGTCGATATCGTTGCGACGCCGTTCACGAATACGCTGCCAATCCGCCGGTTGACGTGGCATCGAGGCATGCAGCAGCGCATCGCAGTTGCATGGGTTTCCATACCTGATTTGCAAGTCGTTCGCGCAGACCAGATCTACACATGTATCGAGCCAGGCAGCCGGTTCCGATATGAAAGCGCTGACAGCGGATTTACAGCAGAGCTGGAAGTGGACAGCGACGGATTGGTCATCGATTATCCGGAACTGTTCGAGCGCTTGAGATAAAAGCCGTGGGCAAAAGAGAAAATAAAAAATGAGAGACTTAGGGACTCAGCGGCCTTTGAACGGGACCTTATTCCGATTTGGTCTTTCCACACCAACCTGGGTATTGATTCCTCTCGCGTTGCTGGCGACGGAGGTTTTGCCCTGGCCGATCGGCTATCTTGGCGACCTGTTCTATCCGCAAAAAGAGTTGGGAGGGCCGGATCTGAAATCGCATGGCATTGTTTATCTGATTTTTTTTGTCTGCGTGTTCGCCCCGCTGATCGAAACGGCGTTTAACCAGTGGGGCTGCATTACGCTGCTTCGAAACCGGTTGGGCGCCGGCCCTTGGCTGGCTGTTTTGCTGTCTGCGGCCTTGTTTGCCGGATTGCATAACTACAACTGGAAATACGTGCTTACCACCTTTCCAATCGGTGTCGTGCTGGGTTTTGTGTTCGTGGTCGAGCAAACCCGGCGACGCCGGGGTTTTGTCGTAACGTCTCTCGTTCATTCGTTGAGAAACGGGATTTCACTCTTGCTCATTTTTTCTCCGATGTGAACCCGGTACGAACCGAAGAAGCCAGACACCGGGAAGGGCGATCTTTGGACAAGGGTAAGATCCCACTTTAAGTCCGTTCGATCCTGGCATGCTTACGCTCAAACTGACGCTTGTCCCGCTGTTCCTGCTTGTCGTTTCGATGTCAGGCAAATGGTGGGGGCCGGCAATCGCCGGCTGGCTGGCCGGATTGCCTATAGTAGCGGGCCCGATTCTCTACCTTCTTGTGCTCGAGCATGGCCCGGCGTTCGGGGCGCATGCCGCGACGCTTTCACTATCTGCGATCCTCGCATCGGAAGCATTCAATTTTGCCTACGCATGGACCTGCCGCTCGCGCTCGTGGCCAGTCGCCCTGGTTGCCGGACTGATCGCGTGGTTCGTATCGGCGTACGGCTTGTCGATGTTGCCAACTTCACCCTTGTGGGCGGCTACGGCTGCGTTCGCTGCGGTGTGCTTCGGCCAGTCCTTCTTGCCACGCAGCGAAGCGGTCGCGGCCGGCGCACCGCTTTCCCGGTCTGATCTCATAGGAAGAATGGTGGCCGGCGCGGTGCTGACGGTCCTGGTCACGTCGTTGTCTGGATGGGTCGGCGCTACATGGAGCGGGTTGCTGGCAGTCTTTCCGCTGCTCGGGATTGTCCTGTCGGTTTCGTCTCACCGTGCTCATGGGCCGGCCTTTGTCATATCGCTGCTTCGGGGCATGGTCCTTGGCAGGTTTTCGTTCGCCGCATTTTGTTTGCTGCTTTCGTATTCGTTGCTCAACCAGCGCCCGGTCGTTGCGTTCGCACAGGCGGCAGCAGGGGCAATGCTTGTCCAATGGGGCGTCAGGCGACTCGCCGTAACTCGGCGCGCGAGGATCGCAGGGCCGAACGGCAGGATGGTGGATTGATCTCGCAGGCCTTCGATTGCTCGGCGAGCAGAGGTTCGGGAACAAAAACGTTGAGTGAAAAAAGCAACTAACGGTCTGCGCGTTCTACATCATTCACAAGCACCCTCATTTCAATTCGCACGCTCACTTTGGTCTGCAGCGAGAGGGCTCAGCGTCGAGATCGGCCAGGGCAATTGGCGATGGTCTGCATAGGCAACCACTCCCCTCGACCGACTCATACGCTCCAAATGCGAATTACACCGCGAGCCCATCCGCTACTGTGGTAGCGCGGCGAGCGCAATCTCGCCCGCGCTATCCAGTTGTTCCACGTGCCAGCACGTGTCCATCAGTTTGCGCGTCCGGTCCGGCGAAAGAATGCCTTCGGCGAGATCCGAGAATTTCTTCTCGAGTTGCTGATCCGTCATGGGCACTTCCGTACTGCCAATCGCGTGCTGGATGAATTTATGCAGCTTCCGGCCGTCCTTCAGCGTGATTGTCATGTCGACCTGTTCGGGCTTGATCGACGGATCGATGATCGCGTTCACCTTGTCGCGCAACGCGATCGTCATGGGGTCGCGCACCTTCGCGTCGCTGAACTGCTTCTCGCCGGCAGCACCATCGATCACGGCGATCGCCACCGCGTGATAGATGCTGAACTTGCCTTCGAGCCCGATCTGCGGCGTCTTCTTGCCCGTCAGTTCGATGACGAGCGGATGTACGCGAAGATCAATGCGGTCGATTTGATCGGCCGTCAGATGGTACTGATTGCGAAGCTGGATCGCGGCATCGATAGCCGGGTGGATCACGATGCCGCACGCAAACGGCTTGTACGTGTTCAGCGTCGACTCGTAGTGCGAGCCGAGGCCTTCGGTTATTTCGCGGTAATCCTGCTTGGTGCTGATGGTGTTCGCCCAGCCCCGTTTGGCTTCGATCATGCCGTCCGAACTGGTGTAGTCCTTCTGCGCGAGGAGCGCCGCGAAGATCCCGTTGGCGGCGGCGCGTCCGGGGTTGAAGCTCTTGTTCATCGAGCCGAAGGATTCACGCAACCCGACCGGCTGCGATGCGGCGAGCCCCAGGGCCCAGACCATCTGCTGGACGCTCAAGCCCATCAGTTTTCCCGTCGCCGCTGCCGAACCGAATACGCCGCATGTGCCGGTGATATGCCAGCCGACATCGTAGTGGTTCGGATATACGGCGTTGCCTATGCGCAACTCCGTTTCAACCCCGAGTACGAGCGCGTTCAGAAAGTCCTTCCCCGACACCGGACGATATTGCGAATACGCCAGGATGGCGGACACGACCGGGCCG
>NZ_JBSIPA010000890.1:0-965 GCF_053574605.1 Caballeronia sp. M23-90
TGTATGCAGCAGCGTATGCCGCGCCAGATCGTCCGGCGCCCGAAGTGGCAGACGCTGCAACAGCGCCGGACTGCAAACGGGAAGCCGCTCCTCGGACAGGAAGGCTTGCATGGAATAGCCATAGAACGTATCGGGACCGCCGCGGATCACGATGTCATGGACATCCTTGAGACTCTCCACCGACTCGTTCGATGTCACCACGCTCACGTCCACGTCTTGATGCCCGGCGTGAAACCGGGCCAGCCTCGGCACCAGCCAGCGCAACGTGAACGTGGCAGGCGCGTTCACTGTCAGCGTGCGTGAAACCGTGCCTGGGATGCCGTATCGCGTGGTGGCCTGCGATAGCTGCTCGAACAACGGGCCAATCTCCGCCAGATAGATGCTGGCTGCCGGCGTCAGCACCACGCGCCGGTTGTGCCGTTCGAACAGCGGCGCGCCAAGCCACTCTTCCAGCAGACGCACGTGCTGGCTCACGGCGCCGTGCGTCACGTGCAATTGCGCGGCGGCATCTTTAAAGCTGCCAAGCCGGCCTGCGGCCTCGAAGGCTCGCAAAGCATTGAGCGGAGGAAGGGTTCGTTTCATTCAAAAGAGTTTATCTAACGCGATGATCCAATTTATCTGGTTTGTTCGCCGGCAACAAGATAGATATCCTGCTTACCGAACCCTTTCTGGCGTCCAGTCCGCAATGCTCAGCTATACCGGTGGTCTTGTCCTCGTTGCTGCCGTGCTTCATGCGAGCTGGAACGCGATGCTTCACGGCAACCACGACCGCTTCCTGTCCATGACATGGATGAGCATCTCGATCGCGGTCGTCTCAAGCGTCGTCATCCTGTTCGTGCCCTGGCCGGTCCGGGCGGCTTGGCCCTACCTCGTGACGTCGGGGTTCCTGCACGTTGCCTACAACATGAGCCTCGTGCGCGCGTACCGGCGCAGCGACCTGGGCGAGGCGTATCCGATTGCGCGCA
>NZ_JBSIPA010000891.1:0-960 GCF_053574605.1 Caballeronia sp. M23-90
TGGCGGTTTGCGGATCGCGCTCGGCGATGGCCCAGTCGCGCAATGCGGTGAGCGCGGAAGGCGTATCGTTCGCGGCCGTCTGATCGACGACCAACGCGCTTTCCAGCGACTTCGGCAAACCGGTAGGACGCTTGGCAAGAAGACGCTGCAAGTAAAGCGCACCACCCGCTTTCGGTCCCGTGCCCGACAAACCTTCGCCGCCGAACGGCTGCACGCCGACCACGGCGCCAATCACGTTCCGGTTTACATAGATGTTGCCAACATGAGCGCGGCTGACAACGTGCGCGATGGTTTCATCGATACGCGTATGGATTCCCAGCGTCAGCCCGTAACCGGTCGCCTTGATCTGGTCGAGCAGTTTATCAAGTTGCGCGCGCCGATACCGAACCACGTGCAGCACAGGGCCGAAGACTTCGCGCTTGAGTTCATCGATTGAATCCAGTTCGATCAACGTCGGCGGGACAAACGTGCCCTGCGCGCAACCATCGGGCGTCGGCAATTGCACGACGTTGCGGCCTTTCTCGCGCATCGATGCAACGTGCCCGTCGATGCTTTGCTTGGCTTCTGCGTCGATGACCGGGCCCACGTCCGTGGACAAGCGGTCCGGGTTGCCCATTGCGAGTTGCTGCATGGCGCCCGTGAGCATTTCGAGCGTACGGTCGGCGACGTCGTCCTGAAGGCAAAGAACGCGCAGTGCGGAACAGCGTTGGCCGGCGGAATCGAAGGACGATTGCAATACGTCCGCAACCACTTGCTCGGCGAGCGCCGACGAATCGACGATCATCGCGTTCTGTCCGCCCGTTTCCGCGATCAGCGGGATCGGACGGCCGTCGGGATCGAGGCGTTCGGACAGAGTCTTGTTGATGAGCCGTGCAACGTCCGTTGAACCCGTGAACATCACAGCGCGCGTGCGTGGATCGGCGACAAGCGCCGCGCCCACGGTCTCGCCATTGCCCGGCA
>NZ_JBSIPA010000892.1:0-954 GCF_053574605.1 Caballeronia sp. M23-90
TCGCTGCGCGGTTCGGCCAGCGCATGGGCGACGCCCGTCTCGTCGACATGATGCTCGGCGCGCTCCACGATCCCTTCGATTCCATCCACATGGGCGTGACCGCTGAAAACGTCGCGGCGAAGTACGGCATTTCGCGCGAGATGCAGGATGAGCTTGCGGTGGAGTCCCACAGGCGGGCGGCGCGGGCCATCGAAGGCGGCTATTTCAAGGAGCAGATCCTTGCGGTGACGCAGGCGTCGAAGAAGGGTGAGATCGTCTTCGATACCGACGAACACGTCCGCATGAATGCAACGCTCGCAGACTTCTCGAAGCTCAAGCCGGTGTTCGCGAAAGAAAACGGCACGGTGACGGCGGGCAATGCATCGGGTATCAACGATGCAGCCGCTGCCGTCGTGTTGATGGAACGCAATGAAGCCGAGAAGCGCGGCCTCAGGCCGCTTGCGCGTCTGGTCTCGTATGCGCATGCGGGCGTCGATCCGAAATACATGGGCATCGGACCGGTTCCGGCCACGCGGAAGGCCTTGGAGCGCGCCGGATTGAGCGTGGCTGATCTCGACGTGATCGAAGCCAACGAAGCATTTGCGGCGCAGGCATGTGCGGTATCGAAGGAACTGGCGCTCGATCCCGCGAAGGTCAATCCGAACGGCTCGGGCATTTCGCTCGGCCATCCGATTGGCGCAACGGGCGCGTTGATCACCGTGAAGGCGCTGTACGAGCTGCAGCGCACGGGCGGCCGATATGCGCTCGTGACGATGTGCATTGGCGGCGGGCAGGGTATCGCGTCAATTTTTGAACGTGTAAGTAGCGATTGAGCAGAGACCATTCGATGACGCAATTGAAAGTGGCAGCATTCGCGGCGGCAGCGCTGATGCTTGCCGGATGTAATTCAGCCATGCCGCCTGACGGATCGCGCTCGGTTTCAGCAGCGCGCGCAGCGGCCACGCCAGGCGACCA
>NZ_JBSIPA010000893.1:0-946 GCF_053574605.1 Caballeronia sp. M23-90
TTTCCGTGTAGCCGGAAGTGAACAAGACTTCCAGCGACGGCAGCATCTCGCGCGCACGACGCGCCATATCGACGCTGCGTAACGGTCCGGGCATTACCACGTCGCTGAATAGCAGGTCGACGTGAACAATCGCATTTTCCGTGTAGCCGGAAGTGAACAAGACTTCCAGCGACGGCAGCATCTCGCGCGCACGACGCGCCATATCGACGCTGCGTAACGGTCCGGGCATTACCACGTCGCTGAATAGCAGGTCGACGTGAACGCCGCTTTCGAGCACGTTCAGCGCGCTTTGGGCATCGGCGGATTTCAGGACGTTGTAGCCGAGTTCGGTCAAGGTGTCGACAACCGTTGCGCGCACGTTCGGATCGTCTTCCACGACCAGGATCGTTTCCGTGCCGCCCGTCACCGGTTCGTGCAAGGTCTCCACGCGGTGCGCTTCTTCTTCCATTGATCGAGGGAGGTAAAGCTTGACCGTCGTGCCCTCGCCCGGTTCGCTGTAAAGCTTGATGTGGCCGCCGGTCTGTTTCATGAAACCGTACGCCATGCTCAAACCCAGCCCCGTGCCGCGGCCTTCCGGCTTGGTCGTGTAGAAGGGCTCGAAGGCCCGCGCAATAACCTCGGGCGCCATGCCGGTACCCGTGTCGGATACAGCGATCATCACGTACTGGCCGCTGCGTACATCGTCGTAATGGCGCGTGTACTCGTCGTCGAGCATCGCGTTGCCGGCTTCTATGGTGAGGCGCCCGGCGCCGTCCATGGCATCGCGTGCGTTAATGGCCAGGTTGACGATCACGTTCTGCAGATGATTCGGATCGGCGAGCGTATTCCACAGGCCGCCCGACACCACCGTCTCCAGTTCGATGGTCTCGCCCAGCACGCGGCGCAACATGTCGTCCGAGCTGCGCAACAACCGCGCGACGTCCAGCGCCACCGGTTCGAGCGGCTA
>NZ_JBSIPA010000894.1:0-943 GCF_053574605.1 Caballeronia sp. M23-90
TCCGCAAGGCTGGGACCAGGCGCGCCAGGGCCTCACGCAGCTCGCGAAGCAGAACCCGAATGATCCGCGTTACACGCTCGCCCTGGCCCAGCATCTGACCTATCGCGATACGACCCGCCGCGAAGGCATCGCACGTCTTGCGCAGTTGAGCACCGACAGCACCGTTGGCGACGAAGCGAAGAAAAGCTGGCGCCAGGCGTTGTTGTGGCTGGGCGCGCGGGCATCGGATGCGCCCTTGTATCAGGCGTATTTGCAGGCATCGCCGGATGACCCCGCCGTCAAGGCCCGCTTCGATTCGATGGTCCAGCAGGACAAACAGGCGCAGGAACGCTCGCAGGCCAGCGCCGCAACCGATGCACGCGGGCGCACCGTCGCCGAAGGTTTTGCGGCGCTGGATCGTGGCGATATCGTCACGGGACGCGCCCGTTTTTCGGCCGTGCTGGCGCAAAGCCCGAATGACGCCGATGCACTCGGCGGCATGGGCGTCGCCGCGTTGAAGCAGGAAAAATTCGATGAAGCGCGCACCTATCTCGAACGTGCATCGCGCGCCGGAAACGCCGCGCGCTGGAAAGACGCGCTGACCAGCGCCACTTACTGGAGCTACACGAGCGCGGGTATTGGTGCACGCAGCAACGGCGAAACTGCCAAAGCCAAGTCGATGTTCGAGCGCGCGATTGCGTTGAATCCATCGGACACGACCGCGCAGACCTTGCTCGGCGAGACCTTGCTTGGCAGCGGCGATCCGCGCGGCGCGGAACAGGCGTACCGGATGGCACTGCGCCGTCAGGCCGATAACCCCGATGCGATCCGCGGCCTCGTCGGCGCACTCGCCGCGCAAGGCCGCGGTGAAGAAGCGCTGGTGTTTGCGAACCAGTTGAACGCGGAGCAGCAGGCGAAGGCCGGCGGCATCAACAAGCTGCGTGGCGAAGCGCAAGCGGCGCAA
>NZ_JBSIPA010000091.1:0-18224 GCF_053574605.1 Caballeronia sp. M23-90
TAGCGCGCGTTCGGCCCGGATTTCGTCACCGCCTACGGCGCCATGGACCGCGCGAAAATGCGGGCCCGCGTGTTCACCGATCCCGCTGCCAAGGCGCAACTCGAAGCCATCACGCATCCGCTGATCCGCGCGGAAAGCGAGCGGCAACGCAGCGAAGCGCGCAGCGCGTATCACATCGTCGTGGTGCCGTTGCTGATCGAGGCCGGGGAACGCGCGAGCAAGGTTGACAGGATTCTCGTCGTCGATTGCCCGGTTGAAACGCAGATCGAGCGTGTCATCCAGCGCAATGGTTTCCCGCGGGAGCAGGTGCTGGCCATCATCGCCCGTCAAGCGACACGCGAAGCGCGGCTTGCCGCTGCCAATGACGTTGTCGTCAACGACTCCGCCGCCACGCTGCAGACACTGCAGCGCGAGGTCGACCTCCTGCACGCACGCTATATCGAGATGGCCGTGTCCCAGAGCAAACCGCGTACCTAACAAGTGCATGCAACGCATTCGAATTCCTCACGATCGGCGCTGAAAATGCGCGCCAGATGTGATTGAACGTGGAGATTTGCTTGGGGTTTGATGCGGCATTAGAATGTCCTCACTTTCCGCATCGAAACTATCGACCAACGCCGAGGCGAGCGCGCTTGATCCTTTACGAGTACCCCTTCAACGAGCGAATCAGGACGCTGCTGCGTCTCGAAGATCTTTTCGAGCGCTTCACCTTCTTTCTGACTCAAGAAGACCCGCGCGAACACCACGCTGCATTGACCACGCTGTTCGAGATTGCCGAAGTCGCCGGACGGACCGACCTGAAAGCCGACCTGATGAAGGAATTGGAACGGCAACGCCAGACGCTGGCGCCGTTTCGGGGCAATCCGGGAATCGAGCAGGACGCGCTCGAGTCAGTGCTGGGCGAGATCGAACAGACGCTTGCCGGGCTCGGGCAGATGCAGGGCAAGACCGGCCAGCATCTCGCGGACAATGAATGGCTCGCCAGTATCCGCAGCAGGACGATCATTCCGGGTGGGACTTGCCGCTTTGACCTGCCGTCGTACTTTGCATGGCAGCAATGCCCGGCCGAACAGCGCCGCGGCGATATCGCGAAGTGGGTCACGCCCATGCTGCCCTTGCGCGACGCGGCCATAATCGTGCTGCGGCTTGCACGCGAATCGGGCCAGGCATCGAAGGTGATGGCAATGCAGGGCAGCTATCAGCAGATGCTGTCGGGCCGGACGTATCAGTTGATGCAGGTACGGGTACCGTCGGATACGCGGCTGATTCCTGAGGCGAGCGCGAACAAGTACATGCTGTGGGTGCGCTTCACGGTGCAGGATGGTGACTTGAGGCCCCGTGCCGTCGATGCCGACATTCCGTTTCACCTGACACTGTGCAGTCTTTAAATCGGGCTAAAAACCCTTATTTATCGAACTCAACCTTTATCAGATCCGCACTGCCGAATGACTACCATCGTTAAATGCCCGACTTGCGCGAAGGATGTACGCTGGGTTCCGGAAAGCCGGTTCCGGCCGTTTTGTTCAGACCGTTGCAAGCAGATCGACCTTGGCGCATGGGCGACCGAGAAGTACAAGATCGGCGGCGGTCAGCAGGACACGCCGCCAGATGACGACCACAGCGGCCTCAACTAAACGCTTCAAATCGCGCTTGATATCGCCCTAAGCCGCCTCTGCCGCGAGCCATTCGAGCACTGGAATGGCAGCGGGTAGCAACGGCGTCACATCGGCGGGAAGATGTTGCCAGGCAAGCGCCTGACCTTCCCGGCCGGCCGGTTCACCCTTCCACGCTGTCACCTTGCAGAAGTAAAGCCGCACGTAGGCATGCGGATAATCGTGTTCCAGCGTCCGCCAGCGCTCGCAAGCGGTCACATCGATACCCAGTTCCTCGTGCAATTCCCGCACGAGCGCCGTTTCCACGCTTTCGCCGGCCTCCAGCTTGCCGCCCGGAAACTCCCAGTAACCCTCATACGGTTTGCCTTCCGGACGTTGCGCCAGCAGATAGCGGCCATCCGGCTGAACGAGCACGCCGACCGCGACATCGGTCATCTTGCGCCCGTCGGGCGCCGTGGTTGGAAGCGGCGCCGCGTTCATGCCTTGCGGCCCGAATAGTCGCGTGCGAATTGCCACGCGACGCGGCCTGAGCGCGAGCCACGTTCGAGCGCCCAGACGAGCGCATCGCCGCGCGCATTCGTGATTTCTTCTTCCGGACAGCCGAAATGCTTCAGCCAATGTCCAACAATGGTCAGGTAGTCGTCCTGCTTGAACGGGTAGAAGCTCACCCACAGGCCGAATCGCTCGGAGAGAGAAATCTTCTCCTCGACCACTTCGCCCGGATGAATCTCGCCATCCGATGTGTGCTTGTAGGTCTCGTTGTCGCTCATGTATTCGGGCAACAAATGGCGGCGATTCGACGTCGCGTAGATCAGCACGTTGTCAGATTGCGCCGAGATCGATCCGTCGAGCGCCACTTTCAGCGCCTTGTAACCCGACTCGCCGTCTTCGAACGAGAGGTCATCGCAGAAAACGATAAACCGCTCCGGCCGCGCCGAAATCAGGTCGACGATATCGCCAAGATCGTGCAAATCGTCCTTGTCGACTTCGATCAGCCGCAACCCTTCCGACGCATACGCGTTCAGGCACGCCTTGATGAGCGACGACTTGCCCGTCCCGCGCGCGCCTGTGAGCAACACATTGTTTGCCGGCGCCTTGCGCACGAACTGCCGTGTGTTCTGCTCGATCAACTGCTTCTGACGTTCGATATTGCAAAGGTCATCGAGCGACAGCGCCGACAGATTCGGCACCGGCTGCAAAAAGCCACGTCCTTGACGCTTGCGCCAGCGGAACGCCACGGCCTTATCCCAGTCGATTTCAGGCGCAGCGGGCGGCAACATCCCTTCAACACGTGCGAGAACGGCTTCAGCACGCGTCAGAAACTGTTCGAGTTTATCCATGGGAGAGTTCGGGTTCAGGAGCGATAGTCGGCGTTGATGCTGACGTAATCGTGCGAAAGGTCGCACGTCCAGATAGTGGCACGGGCCTCACCGCGGCCGAGCAGGACGCGGATCGCGATCTCGCTCTTCTTCATCACGCGCTGGCCGTCTTCCTCGCAATACTCGGGATTGCGGCCGCCCTTCTTCGCGACGAGGACGTCGTCGAGATACAGGTCGATCTTGTTCACGTCCAGGTCCGTCACGCCCGCATAGCCGATGGCCGCGAGGATCCGGCCGAGGTTCGGGTCCGATGCATAAAACGCAGTCTTGACGAGCGGCGAGTGACCGATAGCGTACGCGATCTGCCGGCATTCCGCTTCGCTCGTGCCGCCTTCGACTGTCACCGTCATGAACTTCGTCGCGCCTTCGCCGTCGCGCACGATCAGTTGCGCCAACTCTTGCGCGACCGATGTCACGGCGTCGCGCAACGCGGCATAAGCGGGAGAATCCGTGGAATCGATCAAGGGCAGCGTCGACTTGCCGGACGCGATCACGATGAACGAGTCGTTAGTCGATGTATCCCCGTCGATGGTGATGCAATTGAACGAGCGATCCGCGACGTGTTTGATCAGCGTGTCGAGCACGGACTGGGACACGGCGGCGTCGCAGGCGAGAAAACCGAGCATGGTGGCCATGTTCGGCCTGATCATGCCGGCGCCCTTGCTGATGCCCGAGAGCGTGATCGTGTGGCCATCGATCTGAACCTGACGCGATGCCGCTTTCGGCAAAGTGTCGGTGGTCATGATGGTTTGCGCGGCATCGAACCAATGATCGGGCTTCTGGTTCGCAATCGCCGCTGGCAACCCTGCCGTCAACCTGTCGATAGGCAACGGCTCCAGGATCACGCCCGTCGAAAATGGCAGGATCTGCGCGGCGTCAAGGCCCAGCAACGTGGCAAGCGCGGTACAGGTCTCGCGCGTATGCGCCATGCCCGGCTCCCCCGTTCCCGCGTTCGCGTTACCGGTATTCACGACCAGCGCGCGGATGCCCTTGCCGCCCGCGCGCACGGCGTCGAGATGCTCGCGGCACACCGTCACGGGCGCAGCGCAGAAGCGATTCAGGGTGAACACGCCGCCAACCGTCGCGCCTTCATCGATCTGCACAACGAGCAAATCCTTGCGATTCGGTTTTCGGATATTCGCCTCGGCCCAGCCTAGCGTGACGCCGGCGACGGGATGCAGGTTGGCGGGATTGATCGAGGGGAAATTGACGGCCATGTTCGCGACTCGCTGAAAGTGGCGAGTGCCGGTGCGCAGGAAACGCAACGCAACGACACGAAAGATGAATAAAACGGCGCCTGATTCTATGAAAGACGGACGCCCGCGAAACGTAAAAACACAAAACACAAACGCAAGAAACAAAACCAGTCGGCCAAAGACAAACGACGCATCACTGCGTCGCCTGTCCTGGATGATTCAACCTGCCAAAGCGTTCAGACCGCCGATTATGCGAGCTTGCCGTGACAGTTTTTATACTTTTTGCCGCTGCCGCACGGGCACGGGTCGTTACGGCCAACCTTCGGGACGTCGTCAGTGGACACGCGGGTCGCGACCGTGGTGTCGTCGCCGTATGCCATGGCCTGATTGACCATTTGGGCGGTCGCGTCGGCGGCAACTGCTGCAGCGGCGCCGCTGCCGTCGAAGTCAGCATGCTGGAACGACACATTTTCCAGATGGCTGCCCTTCTCTTCGTACTGCTCGGCGGCTTCTTCAAGCTGTTCCGGCGACTGGATCTGCACGTTCATTACAACGCGCGTGACTTCCTGCTTCACCGAATCGAGCATCGCGGCGAACAATTCGAACGCTTCGCGCTTGTATTCCTGCTTCGGGTTCTTCTGCGCGTAACCACGCAGATGAATGCCCTGACGCAAGTGATCGAGCGCGGCCAGATGCTCGCGCCAGCGGCTGTCGAGCGTCTGCAACATGATCGAGCGCTCGAACGCGCTGAAGGACTCACGCCCGACCAGCGCGACCTTCGCCTCGTAGGCTTCGTCGGCGGCAGCGACTACAGCTTCGAGAATTTCGTCGGCATCGATGGAATTCGACTCGTTGATCATCTCCTGCACCGCGAGATCGAGCGACCAGTCGTTGCGCAGGGCTTCCTCGAGTTCCGGCGCGCTCCACTGTTCTTCAATGCTTCCCGCCGGCACATACGTGCGCGTCACCTCAGTGATCACGCTCTGGCGCATGGCGGTGATCGTCTCGGCAACGTCGGTTGCTTCGAGCAATTCATTGCGCTGCTGGTAGATCACCTTGCGCTGATCGTTCGATACATCGTCGTATTCGAGCAGTTGTTTGCGGATATCGAAGTTGCGCGCTTCGACCTTGCGCTGCGCCGACTCGATTGAACGCGTCACGATGCCCGCTTCGATCGCCTCGCCTTCCGGCATCTTCAGGCGGTCCATGATGGAACGCACACGATCACCCGCGAAAATACGCAGCAGCGGATCATCCAGCGACAGATAGAAGCGCGAAGAACCCGGATCGCCCTGCCGGCCTGCACGGCCGCGCAACTGATTGTCGATACGACGCGATTCATGGCGTTCCGTACCGACGATATGCAATCCGCCCGCCGCCTTCACGCGGTCGTGCAGCGCTTGCCATTCGTCTTCGAGCGCCTTGATGCGGCGTTGCTTCTCGTCTTCTGCCAATGATTCGTCGGCGATGATGAACGACGACTGCTTCTCCACGTTCCCGCCCAGCACGATGTCCGTTCCGCGACCGGCCATGTTCGTGGCGATGGTCACAGCGCTCGGGCGACCCGCCTCGGCAACGATCGCGGCTTCGCGTGCGTGCTGCTTGGCGTTCAGCACTTCGTGTTTGAGGCCGGCCTGGGTGAGCAAACCCGAAAGCAGTTCCGATGCTTCAATCGATGTTGTACCAACCAGCACAGGCTGTCCGCGCTCGACGCAATCGCGAATGTCGCGCGTGACGGCGTCGTAACGTTCCTTGGCGGTCTTGTAGATCTGATCCTGCTTGTCGATCCGTTTCGGCGGACGATTCGTCGGGATCACGACGGTTTCGAGACCGTAGATCTCGTTGAATTCGTACGCTTCGGTATCGGCCGTACCGGTCATGCCGGACAGCTTGGAATACATGCGAAAGAAGTTCTGGAACGTGATCGACGCAAGCGTCTGGTTCTCGTTCTGGATCTTGACGTGTTCCTTCGCTTCCACGGCCTGATGCAAACCGTCCGACCAGCGGCGGCCCGTCATCATGCGGCCCGTGAATTCGTCGACGATCACGACTTCATTGCCTTGAACCACGTAATGCTGGTCGCGGAAGAACAGCGTATGCGCACGCAACGCGGCGTACACGTGGTGCATCAGCGTGATGTTCTGCGGCGCGTAGAGGCTTTCGCCTTCACCAATCAGGCCCCACTCGGCCAGGAGCCGTTCGGCTTTCTCGTGGCCCTGTTCGGTCAGGAACACCTGGCGCGCTTTTTCATCGAGCGTGAAGTCGCCCACCTTTTCGACGCCCGTGCCGTCCGCCTTCTCTTCGCCGATCTGCTGCTCGAGAAGCGGCGGCAGCGCGTTCATGCGCACATAGAGTTCGGTGTGATCTTCGGCCTGGCCGGAAATGATCAGCGGCGTACGCGCTTCGTCGATGAGAATCGAGTCAACCTCGTCGACGACCGCAAAGTTCAGCGGCCGCTGCACGCGTGCGTTGGTCTCGTAGACCATGTTGTCGCGCAGGTAGTCGAAGCCGAACTCGTTGTTCGTGCCGTACGTGATATCCGCGGCGTAGGCTTCCTGCTTCTGCGCGTGTTCCATCTGCGACAGGTTGATGCCCCACGACAACCCGAGGAAGTTGTAGAGCTTGCCCATCCACTCGGCGTCGCGCTGTGCAAGGTAATCGTTCACCGTCACCACGTGCACGCCACGTCCGGACAAAGCATTCAGATACGCGGCGAGCGTGGCGACGAGCGTCTTGCCCTCGCCCGTGCGCATTTCCGCGATCTTGCCGTAGTGCAGCACCATGCCGCCGATGAGCTGCACGTCGAAGTGCCGCATTTTCAGCACGCGCTTGCTGGCCTCCCGGCACACCGCGAACGCTTCGGGCAGCAACCGGTCGAGCGATTCGCCGCTCGCGACGCGCTGACGGAATTCTTCGGTCTTGGCCCGCAGTTGCTTGTCCGTGTACTGCTCGATCGTCGGCTCGAAAGCATTGATCGCCGCAACGGTCTTTTGGTATTGCTTGACTAGGCGCTGGTTGCGACTGCCAAAAAACTTTTGGAGGAAACCGGTGGTCATCGGATCAGTGTCTGCGTCGCGGTATTGGCTTGGAGCGCGCTGGGTGCATCCCAGTCCGGGGAACCTCGGCGGCTTCAGTCCATGGGTGAAAACGAATCGGGGATTTTAGCACGCGCCCCCGCTGGAGCCTGTACCGCCATCTTTTGTGATAAAGCAAATGGCGGTTATGTTTGTCCGTGTTGACACGTAAAGCGCGCCGTCATGGCGCACGGCGCGCAGCGTTACAATCTTCGCATCGCCGCCAGCCCCTGCAGACACAAAAATGAGCCGTTTCCCGCCGAATTCAAGGCCGCAGCAACGCTTCGATCCGCGCAAGCCGCAGGCGTTGTCCGACGTCCTGGGCCGCACTAGCGAGTTTCTTGCATTGCGGGCGGGCGTAGAGCAGGTGACGGCGCTCCAGCGCGACCTGATGGCGTTGCTGCCGGATTATCTGGGTGCCAATGTGGAACCGGGGTTCATCAAAGAGGGCGTGCTTTCGCTTTTTGCCGGACACAACGCGCTTGCGGCGCGTCTGCGGCACATCGAACCGCGTCTTCTGGTGGATTTGCAGCAACGCGGCTGGGCCGTGAACGCACTGAAGATACGCGTTCGCCCACAAGCAATGAAAGAAGTGATTCCGCCGAAGCAAGCCCGGATGTCCGCCGCTGGCGCAGATGCGCTGCAAATGCTGGCTGAAACACTCGAGCCATCGCCTCTTCAGGAAGCGCTCGCGAAAATGGCGGCGCGTCATCAGGCGAAAGCACAAAAAAAATGAGCGGCGCCCGAAAGCTGCCGCTCATTCTCATATTATTGCTCTGACTATTTACTGATTACGCAAACGCCGTTTGCGTATCGAAAGCGAAACCGCGCGGCGCCGCTTGCTTGTCTTCAAACGTCACGATCTCATACGAGTCTTCGTGCGCCAGCAATTCACGCAGCAACATATTGTTCATTGCGTGACCGCCTTTATATGCCGCATAAGACGCCAGCAACGGATGACCGACCACATACAGGTCACCAATCGCGTCGAGCATCTTGTGCTTCACGAACTCGTCTTCGTAACGCAAACCATCGTTATTCAGAATTCGATACTCGTCCAGAACAATGGCGTTATCCATGCTGCCGCCACGCGCCAGACCAAGCTCGCGCATCATTTCGACTTCATGTGCAAACCCGAACGTCCGTGCCCGGGCAATATCCCGAACATATGACGTATGGGCGAAATCGACTTCGAGTGCCTGACCGGTCTTATCGACGGCCGGATGGCGGAAATCAATGGTGAACTTCAGTTTGAAGCCGAAATACGGATCGAGACGAGCGAACTTGTCGCCGTCGCGGATTTCAACCGGCTTCGTCACCTTGATGAACTTCTTGGCCGCGTTCTGTTCTTCAATACCCGCCGATTGAATCAGAAACACGAAAGAAGCAGCGCTGCCGTCCATGATCGGAATTTCTTCAGCCGTGACATCGACGTACAAATTGTCGATGCCCAGCCCCGCGCAAGCCGACATCAAATGCTCGATGGTCGAAACACGCGCCCCGTCCTTCTGCAAGACAGAAGCCAGGCGCGTGTCGCCGATAGCCAATGCCGACGCCGGAATATCGACCGGCTCAGGCAGGTCGATACGCGCAAAAACGATCCCGGTGTTCGCCGGTGCGGGCCGAAGCGTCAAATCCACCTTGCGGCCAGAGTGCAGGCCGATCCCGACGGTTTTGACGATGGTTTTGATGGTTCGCTGCTTCAACATGATTTTTTCGCTTCGATTGTGACTCTCGATTGAGAGAATCAATCGTGAATTTGTATTCAATAGCGCGAAGTATACTCCAATCCCTTCGCGTCGTCCCGAGCGGGAACGTTGCAACTTGTTTCTCCCCGTTACTGCTTTGGCTCGGTACGCGAAAACTAAATTCACGCGAAAGCAAATAGGGTCGGGCCGATACCCGGGACGGAGGCGTTCCCGGACATCGGCGCCGCGTTACGGCTTTGTTGCGACTTTGTCATGCAAGTTCCAGAAGACACGCGATGGCGTCATAGCCTGTTGCGGCAATGCAACAAACGCCGGGCGTCTCGACCGCCAGCACAACATTGTTAAGACACATCAGCCCAACGTCGCGAGGACGCTTTCAGCGCTGCTGACTTCAAACTTGCCGGGTGCTTCGACGTTCAGCGTCTTGACCACGCTGTTGTCGACCACCATGGCGTAGCGCTGGGAGCGAATTCCCATGCCACGCTCCGACAGATCCTGATCGAGGCCGAGTGCTCGAGTAAAACGCGCGCTGCCGTCGGCGATCATCTTCACCTTGCCCGAGGTTTGAAGATCGCGTCCCCACGCGCTCATCACGAACGCGTCGTTGACGGAGACACACCAGATTTCATCGATACCCGCCGCGGCCAGTTTCTCCGCATTGTCGATAAAACCCGGCACGTGCCTGGCGGAACAGGTGGGCGTGAACGCGCCCGGCAATCCGAAGATCACCACGCGCTTGCCCGCCGTCCGCTCGCGCACCGGGAAACCGTTCGGTCCCACGGCGCAGCCTTCCGTCGCCACATCGACAAATTCGTAGAGGCGTTCGTCCGGCAGCGTTTCACCTGTCTTGATCATTGATCGGCCTTTCACTGAGTCAGTGCTGAACACGCCAGCGATTCAAACTTTTTCCTTGCGAGAGACGTTCGCCCCACCGCTGCTTGTGTTCGAAACGTATCGATCTCATCCCAATATAGACGATGATGAACGTTATCGAAGCGGTCACGCCGCCACAGTCCAGCATCCATAAGACGCGGCCTGAAAACGAACGCAGGACAACCCATCTCCTGAGACCTTTACCTTTGGGCGCTTACATCAAAGCGACACGCCCCGGCAGAAGGCATCAGTCGGCTTGCTTGCGCAAAAACGCCGGAATGTCATACGTATCCACACCCTTTTCCTGCAGCGCCTGCACGTGCGAAGCCGCGGTTTCACGCGTCTGACGCCATACAGCCGGTGCTTCCAGCGCGCCGTAATCCGTGCCGTTCGACTGCTGCGGCGCGTAGCTGTGCTGTGCGTGCGCAATCGGCGAGTTGTCCGTGCCGGTGCGCAGCAGGGTCATCGGTGCAGCTTGTTGTTTCTTCGCAGCGCGGCCAAGGCCCGTTGCCACGACCGTCACGCGCAACGCATCGCCCATGGCGTCGTCGTACACCGCGCCGAAGATCACGGTCGCGTCTTCTGCTGCGTACGACTTGATCGTGTTCATCACTTCACGCGTTTCCGACAAACGCAGCGAACGGCTCGACGTGATGTTCACCAGCACGCCACGTGCGCCCGACAGATCCACACCTTCCAGCAGCGGGCTTGCAACCGCCTGTTCGGCAGCCAGACGCGCGCGATCGACGCCGGCAACCGTCGCCGTGCCCATCATCGCCTTGCCTTGCTCGCCCATCACCGTCTTCACGTCTTCGAAGTCGACGTTGACCAGCCCGTCGACGTTGATGATTTCCGCGATACCGGCAACAGCGTTGTTCAATACGTCGTCAGCGCACTGGAAGCACTTGTCCATCTCGGCGTCGTCGCCCATCACCTCGAACAGCTTGTCGTTCAGAACGACGATCAGCGAGTCGACGTGATCCTCCAGTTGCTGCGATCCAGCTTCAGCCACGCGCATGCGGCGGCCACCTTCAAATTCGAACGGCTTGCTGACTACACCAACGGTGAGAATGCCCATTTCCTTCGCGATCTGTGCCACGACCGGTGCTGCACCCGTACCCGTGCCGCCACCCATGCCTGCGGTGATGAACACCATGTGCGCGCCGCGCAGTGCATCGGCGATACGCTCGCGCGCATCTTCCGCTGCGGCACGGCCCATGTCCGGCTTGGCGCCTGCGCCGAGACCCGTGTTGCCCAACTGGATCACCGACGAAGCACGCGAACGTGCAAGCGCCTGCGCATCCGTATTCATGACGATGAAATCCACGCCCTGCACGCCGCGGTTGATCATGTGCTGTACTGCATTACCGCCTGCGCCACCAACACCGACGACCTTGATGATCGTTCCGTTGGTTTCCGTTTCCAGCATTTCGAAATCCATATTGCCTCCGTCAAGAATGAAAATCGGCGTTATTCGGCAAGAGATCGGGCAACCTCTTGTCGCGCGCCAGCCGCCGGCACCAGCGCGAATTTGTATTTAAAAATTCCCAAGGAACCAGTCTTTCATGCGTCCAAAAACCTGTCCCATCGATCCTGATTGCACCGCGACCTTGCGCCCGCGCATGCGTTGCGAACGACCTTCGACGAGCAAACCCATCGCCGTGGAATAACGCGGGTTGCGAACCACGTCCGCCAGGCCGCCCGCGTATTCGGGCACGCCGATGCGCACCGGCTTCAGGAAGATGTCTTCGCCGAGTTCGACCATGCCGGGCATCATCGATGCGCCGCCGGTCAGCACCACGCCGCTGCTGAGCAATTCTTCGTAACCCGACTCGCGCACCACTTGCTGCACGAGCGAGAACAGTTCTTCCACGCGCGGTTCGACAACCGCTGCAAGTGCCTGACGCGACAACGTGCGCGGACCGCGCTCGCCGAGTCCCGGCACTTCGATCATTTCGTCCGGATCGGCGAGCGCCTGCTTCGCGATGCCGTAGCTCACCTTGATGTCTTCGGCGTCGGGCGTCGGCGTGCGCAGGGCCATGGCGACATCGCTCGTGATCTGGTCGCCGGCAATAGGAATCACCGCCGTATGACGAATCGCGCCTTCGCTGAAAATGGCGATGTCCGTCGTGCCGCCGCCGATATCGACGAGCACAACGCCAAGTTCCTTTTCGTCTTCCGTCAGCACCGCCAGCGACGAAGCCAGCGGCTGCAGGATCAGGTCGTTCACTTCGAGCCCGCAGCGGCGCACGCATTTCACGATGTTCTGCGCCGCGCTCACCGCGCCCGTCACGATGTGCACCTTCACTTCCAGCCGGATGCCGCTCATGCCGATCGGCTCGCGCACATCTTCCTGGCCGTCGATGATGAATTCCTGCGTGAGGATATGCAGCACCTGCTGGTCGGTCGGGATGTTGATCGCCTTGGCCGTTTCGATCACGCGCGCCACATCGGTCTGCGTGACTTCCTTGTCCTTGATCGCGACCATGCCGCTCGAATTGAAGCTGCGAATGTGGCTTCCGGCAATGCCGGTGAACACATTCGTGATCTTGCAATCGGCCATCAATTCGGCTTCTTCGAGCGCGCGCTGGATCGACTGGACGGTGGCTTCGATATTCACCACCACGCCCTTCTTCAATCCCTTCGAGTCGCTCTGTCCGAGCCCGATCACCTCGTAGTGGCCTTCGCCCTTCAACTCGGCGACGATCGCCACCACCTTCGACGTCCCGATGTCGAGGGCGACCAGCAAGTCTTTGTAGTCTTTGCTCATAGCGTGCTCATTGCCTGTGATGTCCCTTACTTCTTCGCTTTGTCGGTGTCGCTGATGAAACGCATGCCGGCGGCCTTGATTGCGAAGCCGTTCGGATAGCGCAAATCCGCGTACTCGATGTCATTTCCCCACCGCCCCGTCACCGACGTCCACGCAGCTACAAATCGTTTGCTGCGATCGAACAACGTGTCCTGATTGCGCTCGCGCCCCAGTTCGATCTGCGTACCGTTTGAAAGCTTCAATGTCCACGCGTATCGCGGCGACAAGATGACTTCTTCCGGATGCGCGTCGAGCGGCGCAAACCACTTCGTGAAATCGTGATACCGCGCGACCACTTCTTTCGCCGATCCATCCGGCCCTTCGAACGCAGGCAAGTCGTCGTCGAGTTCGCCCTGGTTCGCCGTGAACAGATCACCGTCCACGCTCACCAGTTGATCCGTGCCCCACGTGCCGAGCGGCTTGAATTCTTCCAGCGTCACCGCCAGCGCATTCGGCCATACACGACGTACGCTCGCGTGACGCACCCACGGCATTTGTTCGAACGCGGCGCGCGCTGCGTCCAGATCAACGGTGAAGAAGTTGCCCTTCAAATGCCCCACCACGCTTGCGCGTACGGTCGGCGAATTGATGTGCAGCGTGTCGCCATCGATCTGGATTTCGCGCAGGCGAAACTCCGGCCGCTGGATCGCCCAGTAACCGGCGGCCCCGAGCAGCACGAACACGAGCAAGACGTGCAGTGCGTTGGCCGTGAGGTTCATCTGGCGAGCGTTATTCCACATGTTCTATACGTTCCAAACCCGGTCTCAATCCTGCAATGTCAGCGACAACACCTTCACCACCAGTTCCATGTAGCTGATCCCGACTGCCCGCGCCGCTTTCGGCGGCAGCGAGTGATCGGTCATGCCCGGCGCCGTGTTCACTTCCAGGAAATACGGATTGCCGTCGCCGTCCATCATGAAATCGGCACGGCCCCAGTCCGTGCAGCCGAGCACATCGAACGCGCGGCGCGAAAGCTGTTTCATGCGCGCTTCGTCGGCGGGCGTCAGGCCGCAGGGAATCGGGTACTGCGTGTCGTCCGCGATGTACTTCGCGTTGTAGTCGTAGAACTCACCGGCCGGCACGATCTTGATGATCGGCAAGTCCAGGTCGCCCGCGATACAACACGTGTATTCGCCACCGCCTTCAATGCTTTTCTCGACGAGCACGATCTTGTCGAACTTCGCCGCTTCGATCAGCGCCGGCACCAGCGTTTCCGCGCTCTTCACCTTGATCACGGCAACGCTCGAACCTTCGCTCGCCGGCTTCACGAACAGCGGCAAGCCGAGCTTCGCAATGCTCCTCTGCGCTGCATCTTCGTAGTCATCGCCGCGCAGCACGACTTCGAACGGCGGCGTGGGCACACCCGTTTGTTGCCACACGAGCTTGGTGCGGAATTTATCGAGACCGAGCGCCGAACCCAGCACGCCACTGCCCGTGTACTTGATGCCGTAGAAATCGAGCGCGCCCTGCAACTGGCCGTTCTCGCCATAGCCGCCATGCAACGCGATAAACACGCGCGCAAAGCCTTCCGACTTCAAGTCGGCGAGCGGCCGCTCAGCGGGGTCGAACGGGTGTGCGTCGATACCTGCATCGCGCAGTCCCTGCAGCACGAGACGCCCCGAATTCAGCGATACCTCGCGCTCGGCCGTTTCCCCGCCAAGCAGCACGGCGACTTTGCCGAACACCTTTGGGTCGATTGCGGATGTGCTCACGTTACTTGTCATTTCAAAACCTTTGAATCCTGAACTTGCGCTGTCAGCCGGCCACATACGCCGCCAATAGAACCCGCGCCCATCGTTATCACTACGTCGCCGTTGCGTGCCAGCGTGGCGATCGCATCCGGCATCTCATCTACTGTTTCCACGAATACCGGTTCCACTTTTCCCGCCACGCGAATTGCACGAGCGAGCGCGCGGCCATCGGCGGCGACGATTGGCGCTTCGCCTGCTGCATACACTTCGGTGAGCACGAGGGCATCGACGGTCGACAACACGCGCACGAAATCCTCGAAGCAATCGCGCGTGCGCGTGAACCGGTGCGGCTGGAATGCGAGCACGAGACGCCGGTCAGGAAACGCGCCGCGCGCGGCTGCAACCGTCGCGGCCATCTCGACCGGGTGATGACCGTAGTCGTCGATCAGCGTGTAGGCGCCGCCTTCCGCCGACTTCACGTTCACTTCGCCGTAACGCTGGAAGCGGCGGCCCACGCCTGTGAATTCCTGCAATGCCCTCTGGATATCGGCATCGGCGACTTCAAGTTCAGTCGCAATTGCAATGGCGGCCAGCGCGTTCTGCACGTTGTGCGTGCCCGGCAGGTTCAACACGATGTCGAGCGGCTTCGCGTCTTCGCGCAGCGTCGTGAAATGCATCTTGCCGTCGCGCGCTTCCACGTTCACCGCGCGCACTTGCGCTTCGGCGCCGAGGCCGTAGCGGATGATCGGCTTCGAGACGAACGGCAGGATTTCACGCACGTTCGGATCATCCACGCACAGCACGGCAATCCCATAGAACGGCAGCCGGTGCGTGAACTCGATGAACGCCTGCTTGAGCCGCGCGAAGTCGTGGCCGTACGTGTCCATGTGATCGGCATCGATGTTCGTGATGACTTCGATCACCGGGAAAAGATTGAGGAACGACGCGTCCGATTCATCGGCTTCAGCCACGATGAAATCGCCCGTCCCCAGTCGCGCATTCGCACCGGCGCTGATCAGGCGGCCGCCGATCACGAACGTGGGATCGAGGCCGCCCGCTGCCAGCACGCTTGCAACCAGCGAGGTGGTCGTGGTCTTGCCGTGCGTGCCGGCAATCGCGATGCCCTGCTTGAGCCGCATCAGCTCCGCGAGCATCACGGCGCGCGGCACGATAGGGATCCGGCGATGACGTGCGGCCAGCACTTCGGGGTTATCGGAGCGAACAGCGGTCGAGACGACCACGGCGTTCGCGCCATCGATATTCTCTTCACGATGCCCGATCGCCACGCGCGCACCCAGCGTGGTCAAACGATCGGTCACGCCATTGCTCGCCAGGTCCGAGCCGCTGACCTCGTAACCGAGGTTGAGCAGCACCTCGGCAATGCCGCTCATCCCCGCGCCGCCGATGCCGACGAAGTGAATGTGTTTGACGATATGTTTCATGGCTGGATTTCCTTCGGCGCTTGTATCAGCGCGCTCAAGCCGGCTACATCGGCGCAGACCCGGCCGACACGTTCAGTTGCGTCGGGTTTCGCCAGGGCGCGCGCTTTCACCGCCATCTGGCTGAGCGTCTCGCGGGTCTGATCGCGCAACCAGCCGGCAAGCTTTTCCGCCGACAAATCGCGCTGTTGTATCAAGTGAGCCGCACCCTCGTTGGCGAGGAACGCGGCATTGGTTGTCTGGTGGTCGTCGACGGCAAAGGGAAACGGCACGAACAACGCCGCCACGCCCACGGCCGCGATTTCGGAAACGGTCATCGCGCCCGAGCGGCAGATCACGAGATCGGCCGCAGCGTACGCGCTTGCCATATCGTCGATGAACGGTACGAGCTGCACGTCGTCATCCGATGTCAGGCCTGCTGCCGCGTAGTTCGCCTTCAATGCTTCGATATGCTTCGCGCCCGCCTGATGCACGACATGCGGACGCGCTGCCGGATCGAGCAACGCAAGCGCTTTCGGTACGGTTTCATTCAAAGCGGCTGCACCCAGACTGCCCCCGACGACCAGAACGTTGAGACGCGCGTCAGGCTTCACATTCCGCGCGGCGTAGCGTTCTTTGGGTGACAGAGTCTCAGCAAGTTCCGCACGAATTGGATTTCCGGTCCATTCGGCATTCGGCAGCGCATTCGGGAACGCGACAAGTACCCGCTTGGCGATGTGCGCGAGCACCTTGTTCGCCAGTCCTGCGATGGAATTCTGTTCGTGCAGCACGAGCGGCGTGCCGCTCAGCTTCGACATCAAACCAGCCGGAAACGTGATGTATCCGCCCATGCCGAGCACGACATCAGGCTTCACCGAACGTAGCGCGCGCAGGCTTTGCGAACATGCGCGCAGCAGGTTCACCGGCAACATCAGCTTCGTCTTGAGACCCTTGCCGCGCACACCGCCAAAGCGCACATATTCCATCGCGATGCCGTGCTTCGGCACGAGCGTCGCTTCCATGCCCGCCGCATTGCCGAGCCACACCACACGCCAGCCGCGCGCCTGCATCCAGTGAGCGACCGCGAGCCCCGGGAACACATGTCCCCCGGTGCCGCCGGCCATCACCATCAGCGTGCCTGTGCGTTGTGATGCAGGTCTTGTCATACCTTGCCCCCACGCATCAGGACGCGGTTTTCGTAGTCCACGCGCATCAGCACGGCAAGTGCGACACAGTTCAGCAAGATGCCCGAACCGCCGTAACTCACGAGCGGTAACGTCAGACCTTTGGTCGGCAGAAGCCCGAGATTCACGCCCATGTTGATGAACGTCTGCGCACCGAACCACAAGCCGATGCCCTTCGCCATCAGACCGGCAAACGTGCGGTCGAGCGCGAGCGCCTGGCGGCCGATCTCGAATGCGCGACGCACGATCCAGTAGAACAACAGGATCACGACGATCACGCCGACGAATCCGAGCTCCTCGCCGATTACCGCCAGGATGAAGTCGGTATGCGCTTCAGGAAGATAGTTGAGCTTCTCGACGCTGCCGCCAAGCCCTACGCCGAACCATTCGCCACGGCCGAATGCGATCAGCGAGTGCGTCAACTGATAGGCCTTGCCTTGGGCATAGCGGTCATCCCACGGATCGAGGTAAGCGAAGATCCGCTCACGGCGCCATGGCGATGCCCAGACCAGCAGCGCAAACGTGCCGACCGCCGTAGCGACCAGTCCGCCGAACAGCTTGGCGTTCACGCCGCCGAGGAACAGCACGCCCATCGCGATACACGCGATCACCATGAACGCGCCCATGTCCGGTTCGAGCAGCAGCAACGCGCCGACGAAGCCGACGGCGACTGCCATCGGCAAGAAGCCGCGGCCGATGCTGTGCATGAACTCTTGCTTGCGCACGGTGTAGTTCGCCGCGTAGATGGTCACGGCGAGCTTCATGATTTCCGATGGCTGCATGTTCGTGATGCCAAGCGGAATCCAGCGGCGCGCGCCGTTCACGCCCTTGCCGATGTGCGGAATCAGCACGATCACCAGCATGAACAGCGAAATCAGGAAGAACTTTCCGGCGTATTTGTCCCACGTCGAGACCGGGATCTTGAACGCGATGATCGACGCGACCACGGCGGTCGCTATCGATATGAGATGGCGCACCAGGAAGAAGTAGTCGCGGTACTGCGCGTATTTCGGCGAATCCGGCATGGCGATGGACGCCGAATACACCATGACAATGCCTAGCCCCAGCAACGCGATGGTCACCCACAGCAGCGAGTAATCGTAGTCGAGCATGCGCGAACGGGCCGGCTTCACGCCATTGACCGCGCTCGAGAACGCGATGATCGACGCGACCACGGCGGTCGCTATCGATATGAGATGGCGCACCAGGAAGAAGTAGTCGCGGTACTGCGCGTATTTCGGCGAATCCGGCATGGCGATGGACGCCGAATACACCATG
>NZ_JBSIPA010000895.1:0-932 GCF_053574605.1 Caballeronia sp. M23-90
TACGGCACCATGCTTGGCCTCGGGCGGCAACTGGCGCCGTACCGGACGCCTCTGATCGGCGTGAACCACGGTCGGCTCGGCTTCATCACGGACATTACGCTTGCCGAAATGCAGGAACTCGTTCCGCAAATGCTGGGAGGCAGTTTCGAGCGCGAAGAGCGGACCCTGCTCGAAGCGCGCATTGTCCGGGACGGCCAGCCGATCTACCACGCGCTGGCGTTCAACGACGTAGTGGTGAACAGAAGCGGCTTTTCGGGCATGGCGGAACTGCGTGTTTCCGTGGACGGGCGCTTCATGTACAACCAGCGCTCGGACGGACTGATCGTGGCGACGCCAACCGGGTCGACCGCTTACGCGCTGTCTTCTTCCGGACCCATTCTTCATCCGCAACTGGGGGGATTCGTGCTCGTACCCATTGCGCCGCATTCGCTGTCCAATCGGCCAATCGTGCTGCCGGACGACTCCCAGGTCGATATCCAGATCATCGGCGGGCGTGATGTGAACGTGAACTTCGACATGCAGTCATTCACTGCCGTCGAGCTGAACGACACAATCGAAGTGCGGCGTTCGCGGCATACCGTGCCGGTGTTGCATCCGGTGGGTTATAGCCATTACGCCACCCTGCGCAAGAAGCTGCACTGGAACGAATATCCTTCGCACGAAGACGTTTCGAAACTCTAAACACCCATGCTCCGTCATTTATCGATTCGGGACTTCGTCATTGTTTCTGCGCTCGACCTCGAGTTCGAGCGCGGCTTCACCGTGTTTTCGGGTGAAACCGGCGCGGGGAAATCGATTCTTATCGATGCCCTCGCACTTACGCTTGGCGCCCGCGCCGACGCGAGCATCGTGCGTACGGGTGAGGCACGCGCCGATATCACCGCGGAGTTTTCAACGCACGCGCAGGTCGTGCAGTGGCTCGACGAACATGC
>NZ_JBSIPA010000896.1:0-929 GCF_053574605.1 Caballeronia sp. M23-90
TGCCGCCTGGCTGATCGCGGTCGTCGGACGCGTCGTTCAGGCAGGTGCCACGCATGTGCTGGTATCGAATGTGCCGGATATCGGCGGATCGCCACAGGGGCTTGCGAGCGCCGACAAGGGCGTGACGCTGTCGCAAGTCACGCAGTTGTTCAACGGCACGCTGCAAGGCGCGTTGCAGCAGGCGGGGCTGTTGTCGAAGGTGATCTACGTCGATGCCTACACGTGGGTCGATGGTGTCCAGGCCAACTATCAGTCGAACGGCTTTTCGGTATCGAATACGGGCACGGCCTGTAATCTTGCCGCGATGATCGCTGCCGCCACGAAAGCCGGCCAGCCGAACCCGACCGCGTTCGGCACGTCGCTGTTCTGCTCGCCGCAGACGTACACGGTGGCGAACGCCGACCAGACCTACATGTACGCGGATACCGTACATCCGACGACGCATCTGCACGCGCTGTTTTCCACCTACGTGGAGCAACAGGTCGCGAAGGCAGGGTTGGGAAAATAAGCTTCGTTTGAAGCAGGGGAAATACGAAACGCCCGGTTCTTTCGAGACCGGGCGTTTTTTTTCGATTGAATCAAGCAGCAGGCTGTTCCAGGCGGTTGATTCGCACGATGCTAATCCGGCACCGATTCCCGAGCCGAACCAGGCCCGTCAACGCAATCACTCCTGCTCTTCAAACGCCGCCGCCGCGCGGCCAAGCCGGTCATTCACGGCACTCCATTCCGCCGATACCGGCAGCGTCTCGATCAAGATCCGCTCCACGTCCTCGCGATCGAGCTTGCGCAGCAAGCCGTACATTGTTTTGACACAAGCGCGCCGTGTCGCATCTTTTGAAGGAAGCAACGTACAACCATGGCGCGCGGGCCGGAACAGCAGGTCAATTCAAATGCAGGAACAGCAAAAGGCGCGGTGAAGACGAGCGCCC
>NZ_JBSIPA010000897.1:0-921 GCF_053574605.1 Caballeronia sp. M23-90
TCCGCGACGGGGTCGAGATGCGGGGTCGAGCCCGTGCGAAGGAGGTCGAGGTAGGCGTCGAAGGCATCGCAAGCCTTCGGAAGGCCGCCGTGATCGTGTGGCGTGGTCCAGGTCGGCACGTTCGGCAGCAGCGCGTTGTCGAGAGTCACGCGGCCATCGCCGCCGTCACATGCGTTCAGGTAGACGAAGCCTTCCTCTGTCGTTTCGTCGTAGCCGCTGGGGGTGAACTTCGCCTGGCCGACCACCAGAACCAGTTTGCCCGGCGCGAGCTTCATGAGTTCTGGCAACTGAGCATCGAATTTACGGCGCAGATCGATGGCCTGGGTGAGTACGGCGTCGTCCGGTACGCCCCACTTGCACGCGAGCAATTGCATGGGCAGCCAGTGCCATATGTTAGTCCTCTTGACCGTTTCGGCGTCTCGGTCGGCCAGGTCCTGCCAGCCCTGCTTGGTGCCAAGATTGCGCAGCGGATCGAGCAGGCCCGCCTGCAATTGCAGGAAGCCGGGCATCTGCGCCATGATGCCTCGCGATTTCGCGGCATCGAACAGGGAACCGGCGGCGGCAAGCGTGTTGCCGAACGTGTCGTCGCCGCTAAGCACCTGCATGGGCGCCCAAGAGCCGCCGTTCGGCGTGCCAAGCATTAGCACACGCGAACCGTCGATGCTCATCAGACGATTCCACACATCTCTTGCGACCCATTGCAGCGCCCGCACGACCAACCCGCCCATGGAATGCGCGATAAACCGCACCGGCTGCCGCGTATGCATGGGCGCCCAAGAGCCGCCGTTCGGCGAGCCAAGCATTAGCACACGCGAACCGTCGATGCTCATCAGACGATTCCACACATCTCTTGCGACCCATTGCAGCGCCCGCACGACCAACCCGCCCATGGAATGCGCGATAAACCGCACCGGCTGCCGC
>NZ_JBSIPA010000898.1:0-838 GCF_053574605.1 Caballeronia sp. M23-90
TGCGAACCGGCCGCCAGTGGCCGGGCACCCATTCATAGCCGCGGCCGGCCCAGCGCCAGTGTCCGGCGTCCCACACGTATCCGGGACGCACGGCGGGTACGACTTCCACGCGCGGCGGCGGAGGGGCGGAGGGCGCAACAATAATTGTCTGCGCGGACGCCGAAACGCTCGCGAGCGCTGCAACGGCCGAAATCAGGACGATTGCTGCCCGGGTCTTCAATAGATTCATAACGGTTCCTCTGGCCTGTGTGACGCGCAACGTGCACGTCATCCCTGATCGTTAAACGGCGCACCGCCCAAAATCCGTCGCACAAAATTTCACTTGTGGGGTGGCCGAAAGTTGATCGCAGGTGTTGGCAAGGATCGCACACGCCTGATAAAATCAGGACTCGGTTTGACCCCGACTTCAATCCTTCACCGCAGTTCATCTCTCAAAGGGAGGCACCATATGTACGCAATGGCTATCGCTCTCCCTTGTGCTGTCTTTTCCCCGACGTCGCGACGCATTTGAGCCGCCGTCCGCCCAGGCACTAAAGCCCGCGCCAATTCCAGACAGTCCCTGATCAGTTCGCCTTTTCCATGAGGCGCGCTCCGGCTGTCGCTCTATTTTCTTTTTGACTGGATAGCTTCGCGGCGTTTCGCGCCACGAGCTTTGGCAAATGGCCAATACAAAAAAACTCGATTTCGGCGGCCGGGCGTTCAAGGATGTTCTCGGTTTCACGGTGGTTCACTGGGGCAAACAGCCCTGGCGGATCGTTGCAATCGTCGCGCTGGCATTGCTCGCCGCGCTGGCCGGCGTGCTGCTGCAGCTTTTCGCGGGACGTCGTGTCGCTGCAGG
>NZ_JBSIPA010000899.1:0-914 GCF_053574605.1 Caballeronia sp. M23-90
TGCTGGACCGCGAGCGGCGACCGCTTGCGCGCCGCACGGCTCCAGACTCTCCTGCCGATGATGCGCACGGCGCTTTTCATCGTGATCGCGATGGTCGTTGTCATGACCGGACTCAGCGAGATCGGCGTGAACACGGGGCCGTTGCTCGCGAGCGCGAGCATCTTCGGCGTGGCGCTTGGTTTCGGTTCACAAAAGCTCGTGCAGGATCTGATCACCGGCATCTTCCTGTTGATGGAAAACGCCATGCAGGTCGGCGATTCGGTCACGCTCGCGGGCGTGTCGGGAACGGTCGAGTATCTGTCGATACGGACCGTGCGCCTGCGCGGCGGCGACGGGTCGCTTTTCACCGTGCCGTTCAGCTCGGTATCGACGGTGAACAATACGAATCGCGGCATTGGCAATGCGGCGGTCCGCGTGAGCATTGCGCTCGGGCAGGATATCGGACTGGCATCGGATACGCTCAAGGAGATCGGCGCTTCGCTGCGTGAGGACGATGCATTCAAGGACGGCATTCTCTCGGACTTCAGCCTCTGGGGCGTCGACGCGGTCGATGGCTCGACAGTCACGCTCGCCGGCCAGATCCAGTGCCGCGATACCGCGCGATGGGGCGTGCAGCGCGAGTTCAACCGGCGCATCGTGGATCGCTTCACGCAAGCCGGTATCGAGATTGCCAATCCGCAGCGCAACTTCCTGATCTTCAACAGCGCGGACGGCGAGGAACTGGCCGCGCGCTCGAAGGGCAGCGAAGAGGGCGAGTTGCTGAATGCGCCCGCACAAGCGCAAGCAACGGACAGCGCAGGGCGTGATCCCTACAACGACGCGGCCGTCGACAGCGAAGCCGATCAATCCACTTTGCGCGGCGCACGTACGAGTACGGGCGAGCCTTCGAACTCGCCGCCTGATCGCTCGAAGCA
>NZ_JBSIPA010000900.1:0-913 GCF_053574605.1 Caballeronia sp. M23-90
CCGCAATCCGGACGCCGCGCCGGCGGCGAGCCTGGAGCTGATTGGCGAGCACATGGAGTTCCTTGGCGCCACGCTTGACGGACGTCCGCACGCGGACGTCCGTGTCAGTGAAAACGGTCTATCGGTGAACAATATTCCGGACTCGTTCGAATTGACCATCGAAAGCGCGTGCAACCCGGCGGCCAACACCACGTTGTCGGGGCTGTATGTATCGAGCGGCAATTTCTTTACGCAATGCGAGGCCGAAGGCTTTCGCCGGATCACGTATTTCCTCGACCGACCCGACGTCATGTCCACCTACACGGTCACGCTGCGCGCCGACAAGGCCGCTTATCCAGTCTTGCTGTCGAACGGCAATCTGATTGAAGAAGGCGATCTGGAAAACGGCCGGCACTTCGCCCGCTGGGAAGATCCGTTCAAGAAGCCGAGTTACTTGTTCGCGCTGGTCGCGGGCAAGCTGGTCAAGCTCGAACAGCGCATGAAGACGGGTTCGGGCAAGGAAAAGCTGCTGCAGGTCTGGGTCGAACCGCACGACCTCGACAAGACCCAGCACGCCATGGATTCGCTGGTCCATTCCATTGAATGGGACGAACGGCGCTTCGGACTGGAGCTCGATCTTGACCGCTTCATGATCGTCGCTGTCAGCGACTTCAACATGGGCGCAATGGAAAACAAAGGCTTGAACATCTTCAACACGAAGTACGTGCTGGCCAATCCGGAAACGGCGACCGATATTGATTTCGGCAATATCGAAGCTGTCGTCGGCCACGAATACTTCCATAACTGGACCGGCAACCGCGTGACCTGCCGCGACTGGTTCCAGTTGAGCCTGAAGGAAGGCCTGACGGTCTTCCGCGACCAGGAATTTTCCGCCGACATGGCCGCCGGCCACGAGCCGGGCGCCGCCGCGGAA
>NZ_JBSIPA010000901.1:0-906 GCF_053574605.1 Caballeronia sp. M23-90
CATGCGGCAACGAATTGAAAGTCATGCCTACATATCCCGACCACTGATACTCCACCTGCACGTCCGCGAGTTCCGGAAACAGCTCGGCCATGGCGCGCTGCAGTGCGTCGAAACCCGTGGTCTGCCCTTCCTTGCCAAACGCGTCGCGGCCACCGAACAACATGCGGCCATCGACCTTGCGGAACCACTTCATCATGCGCCGGGTTTCCGTATAACTCCGGTGATTCGCCATCAAGCGGGCATCGAGTTCGGGAGACAGACGGGCTGTCGCTATCATCGCGCTGCGAAACGGCACGAGTTCGCGCTGATAGTCCGATGTCGCAGGCGTCAGGTTCGAGTATGCGTTCGTCCCGACAATCACCTGCTTTGCCCGCACGGTTGCATTCGGCGTACGCAGGATAGCGCCCGCACCGCCGTCCAGGCGATGCATGTCCAGCACAGGGGTATTTTCATGAATGTCGACGTTGCGTTGCGTCAGCCCGTCGGCCATGCCACGAACATAGTGAAGCGGAAGAATCGTGCCGGCGTCGGCACTCAGCACACTGCCGACAAACGCTTTGGAGCCGGTCTCGTGCTGCGTCTCGGCACGCGACAGCACGGACATGGAGGTGTCGCCAAGTTGCGTGCGCACCCAGTCGGCCTCCGCGCGGATGCCTTGCAATGCACGTTCGGTATGGGCGCACCGCAGGCTTCCGGTATGTTCGAAGCGCGCGTTTTCGAGCTTGAATTCATCGATTAACCTTTCCACCATGCGCACGCCGTCATGCGCGAGCCGGTGCATCGTGCGTGCGGCTTCGAGTCCGTGCATGCGCTCGATGGCCGGAAACGACAAGCGAAACTTCGACGACACTACGCCGCCATTACGCCCGCTTGCCCCCCAGCCGACCGGATTGGCGTCGAGCACGA
>NZ_JBSIPA010000902.1:0-903 GCF_053574605.1 Caballeronia sp. M23-90
TCGATCAAAACTGGGCGGCCAGTTCCACGCCGTCTTCGCGGCGGTCGCGCAGGTCATGCAACACACGCCGCGCAGCAGTTCGCTCGTGGAGAACCTCAACTCGCGGCTGCGCAACTACTTCACGCTGCGCCGTCATCTGGGCAACCCGTACCTCGACCTGCTGCGCTTCTTCCTGAATCATCGGCGCTTCGTACGCAGCCGCCGGGCTGAACGCCAGGGCAAGAGTCCGCGCGAACTGATGACCGGCCAGGACCATCCGCACTGGCTCACGCTCCTCGGCCTCGGCTGAAGGCAGACCATGGAATGCGGCTCTTGGACGACCTGCGCGATAACCACTTGCGCCAGCAGACGGCGGCATGAAACCGGAGCCCGCCAATGCGCTTCGAGTTACCACTGATGCCAAAGTAGGCGAAATGGCCCTTTAGCATCCTGCAGAGCTTTTGATGCTGGTCCCGGACCGACCAGTGCCGCATTACCCGGCACTGCTGATTGATCGCCTTCTTGGCGCGAGCCATGCGATCCTTCGCTGTCAGTTGTCCAGGTATCGGCCGGCCTTTCCTCGACTTCACCCATACATGCGTGAACCCGAGAAAGCTGAAGCTGGTCGGCAGCACCTTGCCGTCCTCATCCGTCGCGGACTTCGGCTTGTAGCGGAAATCGACCATGACGGTCTTATCCGGGTGAAGCTCCAGCCCGTATTTGCCAAGCCGCTTGCCGAGCACCTCCAGCACCCCTGCGTGCCAATATGAGATGCGACACCTGCCTTGGACCAATTAGAGTACAAAGACAGGATGCAATTCATGGCCAATCCGATGAAATCTGTAGTGAAGCCCGTACCGCAGCCCGCTGGGATGGAAGCCGCGTTGGAGGGAGCCCGTAGGGCGAGCGCAGACGCGGCTTCCA
>NZ_JBSIPA010000092.1:0-18176 GCF_053574605.1 Caballeronia sp. M23-90
CGTAACGCTGGAAATACCATTGCGTGCGCTCGCGATTGTTCGGCGCGGGCAGGGCGGCTACGCGGCACACGCAATGGTATTTCCAGCGTTACGTCTCGCACTTGCCGGCGGGCGGCGAGATCGTCCTGTTCGACCGCAGTTGGTACAACCGCGCGGGTGTGGAACGCGTGATGAACTTTTGCACCGACGACGAGTACGAAGAGTTCTTCCGCTCAGTGCCGGAGTTCGAAAAGATGCTGGCGAGAAGCGGTGTGCAGATCCTGAAGTACTGGTTCTCGATCACCGACGACGAGCAGGAAGTGCGCTTCCAGGCGCGCATCCAAGACCCGCTCAAGCAATGGAAACTCAGTCCGATGGATCTTGAAAGCCGCCGCCGCTGGGAGGCTTATACGCAGGCGAAGGAAGTGATGCTGGCGCGCTCGCATATTCCCGAGGCGCCGTGGTGGGTAGTGCAGGCGGTCGATAAGAAACGTGCTCGCCTCAATTGCATCAGTCATCTGCTGAGCCAGGTGCCGTACCACGAGATCGAACACCCGGCGATCGAATTGCCTGACCGCGTCTACAACGATGACTACTTACGCCAGCCCGTGCCGGAAACCATGGTCGTTCCGGAAGTGTATTGAGGCAGGTTCAGCAGTGGCAGGTCTTCTCATGCATGGCATGGACCTGCTGCGGCTTCTGGACGTCGCCACGGTCATGGCGATGCCTGAATACCACTTGAAATAGGTATTGCGAACTCTTCATGACCACGACGAACGTCACTTGCATCAGGTTGAAATCGAGCGTCACCATCAGGCGCATCAGGACCAACAGAGGAAGTACGACGGCAGGCCGGTAGAGTTGTCGTTCAATTAATGCTTTCATGACGGCTCCCGTATCCATAAACAGAATTCTACGGATCGGGAGCCTCCGGATAAACCCGCTGTAATCGAAGACACTTGTCGTGCGGCTTGAACAATCGCGTTTTTATCGCGATGCCACGCTCGCGTTTGACGCGTCAGAGGCGGCAACAGCCGGCTCAGCCGATGCCACCGGCATATCGCCCCAGCCACCACCCAGCGCACGAATCAGGTTCACCGTGGACGTCGCCTGCACGCCCGCCAGTTGCACCGCAGTGCGCTGCGACTGCAGCACGGTACGCTCGGCATCGATCACATCGAGGTAATTGATTGCGCCCTCGGTGTATTGCGTGCGCGAGAGCTGCGCTGCGCGATTCGATGCGTTCACAGCCTCAGCTTGCGTCTGCGTCTGCGTTTCCAGAATGCGCAGGTCGGAAAGGTTGTCCTCCACTTCCTGGAACGCCACCAGCACCTGCTGACGGTAATTCGCCACATCCTCTTCATAGATGGCGCGTGCGTTCGCGAGGTTGCCCTTGCGACGGCCGCCATCGAAGATAGGAAGATTGAGCGCCGTACCCGCGAACGGTCCGAGCAGGAACGTACGGCTTGACCAGTTGAACAGGTCGCCGAGCGTTGCCGACTCGAACCCACCCGAACCGGTGATGTTCAGCGACGGGAAGAACGCCGACTTCGCCACGCCGATGCGCGAATTCGCTGCCGCCATAGCGCGTTCGGCTGCCGAGATATCCGGACGGCGTTCAAGCAACGACGAAGGCAAGCCCGGCGGAATCTTGATATCGACGGGCGTCAGCGGGTTGGCGGCCATGGTGAACTGCGACGCCGACTTGCCCAGCAACACGGCAAGGCTATGTTCCGATGCAGCCCGCATGCGCTGCACCGTCATGGCGTCGGACCTGGCGCTCGCAAGCTCGGAACGCGAACGTGCAACGTCGAGCTCGCTGATATCGCCCTCTGCAAAGCGATGCTGCACGAGCTTCAGGCTTTGTTCCCGCAATGCGACCGTGCGTGCAAACACATCGTTTTCGGCATCGAGTTCGCGCAAGTTGAAGTAGTTCTGCGCAACGTCCGCTTGCAAGGCAAGTTGTACCGAGCGGAATAGCGCTTCGCTTTGCGCGGTATCGGCGTTTGCCGCTTTCACCGAATCCGATACGCGCCCAAACAGATCGACTTCGTACGATGCACTCGCCTGCGCGCGCCACAAGGTCTGCGACGGCACGTTGGTGTTCTGCGGCAGGAATTGCGACGCCGGCGACAGCCGCTCGCGCGTCGGGCCAAAACCCGCGTCGAGCGTCGGGAACAAGCCCGCCCGCGCCGTCTGGTTGATTGCACGCGATTCCGACACGCGCGCCGCTGCAGCTTTCAGGTTCTGGTTGGCATCGGCGGCCTGGCGTTCGAGGTCGTTCAAGGTGTCGTCGTTGAAGACGGTCCACCATTCGCCGCGCATCACCTGCTCCGACGGTTGCGCCGTCTTCCACGTGCCCTGCTCGGATGCGGCAAGCACCGTCTGCGATGTTTCCTTGAACGCAGCCGGCTCCTTCACGTCAGGCCTGGCATAAGTCGGTGCGAGCGAGCAGCCCGCGACGACCAGCAACGACCCGAGCAGCGCCGACAATCCCAGCCATCGTTTGATATTCAGCGTTTTCATTTCAATTTCTCTCATGCTTCGAGCGAAGCATTGACACCGCGCATGTGCGGATTGTGGCCGTGCTTGTCGACGAGATGCTCGCCGCCAGCCAGCTTTCTCAACAGCACATAAAACACCGGCGTAAGCATCAGGCCGAACAAGGTCACACCGAGCATGCCGAAGAACACCGCCACGCCCATCGCGTGACGCATCTCCGAACCGGCGCCCGACGAAATCACCAGCGGCACCACGCCCATGATGAAAGCGATCGACGTCATCAGAATCGGACGCAGACGCAGACGGCTTGCTTCAATCGCGGCTTCCACAATGGAGCGTCCCTGCATCTCCAGCTCACGCGCAAACTCGACAATCAAAATGGCGTTCTTCGCCGACAAGCCCACCAGCACCATCAAGCCAATCTGCGTGAAAATGTTGTTGTCGCCACCTGTGAGCCATACACCGACCAGCGCCGAGAGAATGCTCATGGGCACGATCAGGATCACGGCGAGCGGCAGCGTCAGGCTTTCATAGAGCGCAGCCAGCACCAGGAACACCAGCAGCACGCTGATCGGGAACACCCACAACGCTGCATTGCCCGCGAGGATTTGCTGATACGTCAGGTCGGTCCATTCGAACTTGATGCCGCGCGGCAGCGTTTCGGCTGCGATGCGTTCCACTGCGGCTTGCGCCTGACCGGACGAATAACCCGGAGCCGGCCCACCGTTGATGTCGGCTGAGGTATAGCCGTTGTAGCGCACCACCATTTCCGGACCGTAAGTCGGCGTCACCTTCACGAGCGACGAGAGCGGCACCATTTCGCCGTTCGCATTGCGCGTCTTCAGCAAGCCGATGTCTTCCGTGTTCGCGCGGAACGGCGCATCCGCCTGCACCCGCACCTGATACACACGGCCGAAGCGGTTGAAGTCGTTCACGTACAACGAGCCGAGATACACCTGCATCGTGCTGAAAACATCGGTGACGGACACGCCCAGTTGCTTTGCCTTTACCCGGTCCAGATCCACGTTCAGTTGCGGCACGTTGATCTGATAGCTCGAGAACGTCGGGCCGAGTTCAGGCGACTGCGATGCGCGTTTGATGAACGCCTGCGTGGCGTCGTTCAATGCGGCATACCCCAGGGCGCCACGGTCTTCCAGTTGCAGCTTGAAACCACCCAACGTACCGAGACCCAGAACCGGCGGCGGCGGGAACACGGCAATGAAGGATCCCTTGATCACGGCGTACTGCTGATTCAGGGAACCCGCGATTGCACCGGCTGACAGCGCGCGGCCCTTGCGTTCGTCGAATGGCTTGAGCGTCACGAACACAACGCCGGCGCTCGACGAGTTGGTGAAGCCATTCACCGACAAACCCGGAAACTCCACCGCGCTTTGCACGCCCGGCGTCTTGCGCGCGATATCCGTCATCTGGCGGATCACCGCTTCGGTACGATCCAGCGATGCACCGTTGGGCAGTTGCGCAAAGCTGATCAGGTACTCCTTGTCCTGCGCGGGCACGAAGCCGCCCGGCACGATCTTGCCCATCATCACCGCGCCTGCAAGCAGCACGACATAAATGCCGACCATCACGGCCTTGCGGTTGATGACACCCGTCACGCCCTTGCCGTATTTCTCCGAACCGCGTTTGAAGACCTTGTTGAACTGCCGGAAGAATCCGCCGAACACGCGATCCATGCCGCGCGTGAGCCAGTCCTTCGGTTCGTCGTGGCCCTTCAGCAACATTGCTGCGAGCGCCGGCGACAAGGTAAGCGAGTTGAACGCGGAGATCACCGTCGAGATGGCGATGGTCATCGCAAACTGCTTGTAGAACTGACCTGTCAGGCCCGACATGAATGCGAGCGGCACGAACACGGCGGTCAGCGTCAGCGCAATCGCGACGATTGGCCCGCTCACCTCTCGCATTGCCTGGTAGGTCGCCTCCCGCGCCGACAAGCCGGCCTCGATATTGCGCTCGACGTTCTCCACCACCACGATCGCATCGTCCACCACGATCCCGATGGCAAGCACCATCCCGAAGAGTGACAACGCGTTGATCGAGAATCCAAACGCGAGCAACAACGAGAACGTACCGATGATCGAAACGGGAACGGCCAACAACGGAATGATCGATGCGCGCCACGTCTGCAGGAACACGATCACCACCAGCACGACCAGCGCAATGGCTTCGGCCAGCGTGTGGATCACCGCGTCGATACTCGAGCGCACGAACTGCGTCGGGTCATACACGATCTGGTATTCCACGCCCGCGGGCATGTCCGCCTGCAGTTCCTTCATCGTCTTGCGGACCGTGTCGGAGATCTGCAGCGAATTCGCGCCCGGCTGCTGGTTGATCGCCATCGCGACCGCGGTCTTGTTGTCGAGCAGCGAACGCAGTCCATATTCCGATGCCGCCAGTTCAACGCGCGCCACGTCATGCAGGTACGTGACGGCGCCGTCAGGCGAAGTCTTCAGCACGATGTCGCGGAATTCCTGTTCGGTCTGCAAGCGCCCCTGTGCGTTCACGTTCAACTGCAACGGCACGTTCGGCAAGGTCGGCGATGAACCGATCACACCAGCCGCCACCTGCACGTTCTGCTCGCGAATCGCGTTCACCACATCGGTCGCCGTCATGCCGCGTTGCGCGACTTTCTGCGGATCGAGCCAGATGCGCATCGAATAATCGCCCGAGCCCCAGAGCTGAACCTGCCCCACGCCCTGAATCCGCTCCAGCCGGTCCTTCACGTTGATCAGCGCGTAGTTGCGCAGATACGTCATGTCGTAACGGTTATTCGGCGAGTTCAGGTGAACCACCATGGTGAGCGTCGGCGACGACTTGATCGTCGTCACGCCAAGACGCGTCACGTCTTCCGGCAAACGCGGCAACGCTTGCGACACGCGGTTCTGCACCAGTTGCTGTGCCTTGTCCGGGTCCGTGCCGAGCTTGAACGTCACCGTGATGTTCAGGTTGCCGTCGCTGTTCGCCTGCGACTGCATGTACAGCATGTCTTCCACGCCGTTGATCTGCTCCTCCAATGGCGACGCCACCGTTTCAGCAATCACCTTCGGGTTTGCGCCCGGATATTGCGCATGGACGACCACGGACGGCGGCACGACTTCCGGATACTCGGAGATCGGCAGCTTGAACATGGCAATGACACCCGCCAGCAGGATGAGCACCGACAGCACGCCCGCAAAGATCGGGCGGTCGATGAAAAACTTGGAAATGTTCATGACGATTTCTTTATAAGCATGAGAGGCTGCGCGCGCGTTTCCCGCAGCGTGTCCCGTACCGGAACTCGCCGCTGTCACGCACACCAGGAGCCACCGTTAAGCGGCTATAAAGCGCGTCTTATGAAGCTTGTTTTGTTGCCGGCGACGCACTCGCCATTGCTACCGCGTTGGGTTTCACGACATCGTTCGGACGCACGCGCTGCAGACCGTTCACCACGATCCGTTCGCCCGGCCGCAAGCCCTTCACGATCACGCGCAAACCATCGCTCTGGGTGCCGAGCGTGACTTCACGGTATTGAACGCGGCTGTCTTTATCGACGACCATGACGAATTTCTTGTCCTGGTCCGTGCCGATAGCGGCATCTTCGATCAGCACTGCCGGATGCGGCGTCCCGCCGCCGACCTTGATGCGGGCATAGAGCCCCGGCAGCAGGGAACCGTCGTTGTTGTCGAAACGGGCACGCACGCGGATGGTGCCCGAGCCGGTATCCAGTTGGTTATCGACCGATGCCACCTTGCCTTCGCGCGAGAAACCATCTTCATTTGCAAGGCCGAGCGAAACCGGCACGCTTGAGCGTGAGTCGCGGCTCAGATAACGCAGGTAGGTTTGTTCATCGACATCAAACGATGCGTAGATGGGCGAGACCGAAACCAAAGTGGTCAGCAACGGCGCGCTGGAACCGGTGGAAACAATATTGCCCACCGTCATTTCCGCACGCGATACGCGACCCGACACAGGCGCCACGATATGCGTGTACGTCAGGTTGATCTTCGCGGTTTCGAGCGCCGCTTGCGCCGCCTTCAGGTTGGCCGCCGCCTCGTGCGCGGCGTTCTGCTTCTCGTCGTAATCGCGTTTGGCGATCGCATTGTCCGTGAGCAAACGCTCGGCGCGCGCCGCATCGGTCGATGTATAACCGTTGCGCGCCTGAGCCGCCGCGAGTTGCGCCGCAGCCTGGTCGACCGCCGCCACGTACGGACGCGGGTCGATCGTGAAGAGCGGATCGCCCTTCTTGACCAGCGCGCCGTCGGTGAAATGCACGGCTACTATCGTGCCGGGCACGAGCGGCCGGATATCGACTTTATCGACGGCTTCGAGGCGCCCCGAATAGTTCTGGTAGTCGGTGATGGTCTTCGAGACCACAGTGGCGACATCCACTTCCGTTGCGGGCGGCGCGGCCTGGACCGCGGCCTCGGCATTGTTGACCGGCAGGCCGAAACCGTGCATGGCAGTGTATGTGCCGATGCCTGCCACGACCAGCGTCGCCCCTAGCGCGACGGTAATTCGTTTGCGAGTGATGGACATGCGATGCTCCAATAAAGTCGTTGAGATTGTTTTAAATTTTTAGTGTGCTGCATGCGTCTTCGGCTTGGCGCGCGCGGGCCCTGGCCGCTGCGCATGGTCGGTCCTATCCCGCAGCCGCTTCCTGAAGAACGCGACCACGTCGGCGAGCGCGGAGGGATCCGTGACCAGCCCGTAATGCGATGCGTCGACGTGGCGCGTCACTTCAGTCGGCACGCCCGCCGCGATCAGTTCGCCGGCGTATTTCTCGGCCTCGATATGCAACAGGTCATGCTGGGCGCTCGCGATCAATGCCGGCGGCAGTCCCGCAAGACGCCTCGATTCCAGCGGCGCCGCATACGGATGAAGCCGTTGCGAAGCATTGGGCAGATACGCCCGGTAACACTGCGCGCACTCGGACGCGCAGATGTCCGGTGACAGCACCTTGTTCTCGTCGGCCATGCGCGTCATGCTCGGGTCCAGCAAGGGCGCGAGCAACGCTTGCGCGTGGATTGCGATGTCACCGCGGTCCCGGGCAATCGCCGCAAGACACGTGGCTAAGTTGCCGCCTGCATCGTGTCCCGCCACGCCGATGCGATTTGCATCGGCCCCTTGTGCACGGGCGTTCGCCACCACCCACTGCGCCGCCCGGTATGCGTCTTCGGGCGCCGCCGGAAAAGGAAAGGCCGGCGCGAGCGAATAACCGACCGAGACGACCCACGCGGGTGTATCGCGGGCAATGGTCGTCGCTGCGATATCCGCGTCGTCGAGCGTGCCGCGAACAAACCCGCCGCCATGAAAATAAAGCACGACCGGCAGGACGGTGCCGTCCGATGCGGGGCGATAACTGCGCAAGGTTATGGGTTGCGCATGTCCCGCGATTCGAACATCCTCTATGCAGAGGCCCAGATCCAGCGTCGATGCCATGGTTATTTTCAGCGCGTCCGCGCCATCCCACCTTGATTGCGATGGGACGAATTCTGAGGTCTACGTCTTTCGAAATAAATGCCTATAATCCGGCAACACAATTCGGTCGCGCTGAACAATCACGATCAATTTGACACTGCCCATTCCTACAACATCCTCGCAGCGGCTTTATTCCATGCGCTGCAAAGATTTGACGGTGAGAGAAAAATGGACCGGCTACAAGCTATGCAGGTGTTTACAAGAGTTGTCGATACCAATAGTTTTTCGCGCGCTGCAGACACGCTGGATATGCCTCGCGCCTCGGTAACGACGATTATTCAAAACCTTGAAGCGTTTCTTAATGTGCGTCTTCTGCAACGTACGACACGACGCTTGAACCTCACGCCCGACGGTGCTGCTTACTATGAGCGCTGCGTGCGAATTCTCGCGGACATTGAAGAAACCGAGAGTTCATTCGCCAATACAGGAAAAGGTCCGCGCGGCAAATTGCGGATCGATATGCCGGGGTCGATCGGACGAATGATCGTCATGCCCCAATTATGTGAATTCCATACGCGTTATCCGGATATCGAGCTAATGATCGGATTCGGCGACAAACCGGTCGACCTGATTCAGGAAGGCGTGGACTGCGTGATTCGCGTGGGGACTTTGCAGGATTCTAGTCTTGTTGCAAGAAGGATTGGCGTTTTTCAAGGGCTGACCGCGGCGAGCCCGGATTATCTTGAACTGCATGGCGTGCCGCATACCATCGAGGAATTGCAGCAGCACACGGCGGTGAATTATTTTTCCAGCCGTACCGGCCGCGTGATGGATATGGATTTCGTCATCGATGGTAAATCCGTCGATGTGAAGATGCGTGGCGCCATCGCGGTGAACGATGCAGAGGCTTATCTGGCTTGCGGCGTGAAGGGCGTCGGGCTCGTGCAGATCGCACGATTCATGGCGCTGCCGTACCTGCGTTCGGGTGAGCTGGTCGAAGTGCTGCCGCAATGGAAGCCGTTGCCCATGCCTATTTCGGTCGTGTATCCCCATAACCGGCACTTGTCGCCCAAAGTGCGCGTGTTCGTCGACTGGGCCGCCGAATTGTTCGAGCGTTGCCCGTTGTTGTCCGGTCAGGAAGATGCGGAAGAGCGCTGCTTGCCAACAGCGACACCGCGTTCGGTTATCGTCAAGCACGGAACACCGGATGTTGCTGGAACCGCTGAAGTGGTCGTTTAAGAGCGCTTATTGAAGGGGTTTATTCGCGGGCCTTTTACGGCGAATAAACCCCTTTCTTTTGCAACGTCGCGGCGGTCGGCAATTCAATTCAGCACTTTCAACCATCCTCAGTGTAAGGGCTTAAGCCCCTATCGCACCGATAGCTTTTCTCCAAAACCCCTTGGAATAAGGCGCTTTGCGATTGTTCGGATCTCGTGATTAATCAATTCGCCTAAGCATCATTTATCCCGCAGTCGCGGTTGACTACATTTCGTCCTGTCGCAGCGCGGCACATCACATTTGCCGCTGACTGCCCGTGCATCTATTCGAATGGCATCGATCTGATTCATGTCTTCGCTTGAACCGACAGGAGCATCACCGTGAAAACCGCAATCGCAGCGCTCTCGCTTTCCGCCGTATCCGCACTCGTTGCAACGACCGCCTTTGCCGATGGAGGCATCGGGCGCGCCGGAACCTATCAAACCGCAACTACGTCGCAAAGCACGATGACCCGCGAACAGGTCCGCGCCGAACTCGCCGCTTCTTATGCAAACGGAACACTGCCCGCATTGAACCGGAACACGTATCCGGATCGCAGCATGGCAGGTATCGCGATCGCCGCTCAGCACGATCAACGCGCTCGTGACGCGGCGCTCGCAGAAGAACGCAATCGTTCGATAGTCGAATTTGCCAACGGGTCGGTCACGCAAAGCGGCAAGGCACGAATCCAGTAATCGCCTTGAATGTGCATTGAATGTGCTTTGAACACACAGGAGCCGATCATGGATGATCTAGCACCGCTGGAAGACTTCTCCGCACTCGATGACTGGTTGCCCGAAGCGCAGCCGTTGTGGAAGCCGTTCAGGCCTCAGGTTGCCCGGGAAGAAGTTGCTGTAGAGGTGGAAGGTTGAGGGTGGAAGGCATTGACCGCGGACTCATGAGGTCCGCGGTCAATAAAAGACCAGGCCGGCGTTATCCGCAAGCCCCTACTTCACCGCACGCAGTACAGAAGTCGCAGCCGTCCTTGCGAATCATCGCGTTGGCGCCGCATGTCGGGCATTTACGGCCCGGGATCGGCAGCAATGCGTGAGGGTTGGCGGCATCCGCGTTCTCTTCTACAACGGTCGTGATGTCGTTGTCATCACCAGCGGAAACGGGCACGTCCTGCGTGGCCTGCGCCGAGTCCTTGCGGCGTTGAGCAAGCAAGCGCGACGGTACTTGTCCGCCTTCGACATCGAGAAATCCGCGCCGATGCAAAATCTGCTGGATCGCATACGCGAGCGCCGCGACTTCGGAATCGTGCCAGCGCGGTGACCTGTGTCCATCGAGATGCTCTACATCGCCCAGACGCACTTGGCCGCGATCCCATGACACCTTGCGCATGTCCTGCAGGTTGCGTGCGACAAACCCGCCACGCGCAGCAAGCGACAACGAGCGCATGGTCGCCGTGATCCACTGCTGCGATTCATCGCGCTGACCCGTTGGAATGAAGAACTCGATAGGCCGCTCGATGGTGACATCTTCACCGCCAAGCCGCCCCGTGATCTCCATGAAGGACACCGCCACGTATAGCGACTTCTTGCCCGCTTGCGTGAGGTACTCCACTTTTTCGATGATCGCGGGCAATTCACCGCGCGGCCGGTGATCGATGGCAATGCGCAACGGATCGAGTTGCACCTCCGAGTCGGCTGCATCGGATGGATCGGAAGCAACGACCGCCGGCGTCTCGGGGGTGACTGAGAGTACCGCGCCAAGGGTTTCATTGGGCCTGTAAGTGGCGAGCCCTTTCAGCCCGCGACGCCATGCATCGAAGTAGAGATCCTTGAAGGCATCGAAGGGATAATCGGCGGGGACATTGACGGTCTTCGAAATCGATGTATCCACGAACGGCTGAACCGCCGCCATCATCTCCAGATGATCGTGCGCGGACATGTCGAGCGCGCTGACGAAGTAGTCGGGCAGCGCCTTCACATCGCCTCCAAGCTCACGATACAACCGGTACGCATGATCCTCGACCGCGAACGATTGCCTGCTGCCATCGGCCATGCGCTTCGTGCGGGTATAGCTCCACGAGAACGCGGGTTCGATTCCGTTCGACGCGTTGTCCGCGAACGCAAGGCTCACGGTCCCCGTCGGCGCAATGGAAAGCAGATGGCTGTTGCGGATGCCGTCGCGGCGGATTTCATCCTTGAGGTCATCGGGAAGACGTGACGCAAAAGTGCCTGTTTCAAGGTACTTTTCTGCATTGAAGAGCGCAAACGCGCCGCGCTCACGCGCGAGATCAACCGATGCACGATACGCCTCATCGCGCATCGTCCGCGCCACGCGCGTCGCGAATTCGCGTCCCTCTTTCGAGTTGTAGCGAACACCGAGCATCACGAGCGTATCGCCGAGTCCTGTAAAACCAACGCCGATGCGCCGCTTGTCCTGCGCTTCCTTGTCCTGCTCCGGCAGCGGCCAGAGCGTCACGTCGAGCACGTCATCGAGAAAACGAACCTGCGTGCGTGTGCTCTTGGCAAGCGCATCCCAGTCGAAGACCGGCGTGCCGCCATGCCGCTGCGCGAACGGATCGCACACGAAACGCGTCAGGTTCAGCGGCCCGAGATTGCAGCATCCATACGCGGGCAAAGGCTGCTCGCCACACGGATTTGTCGCACGAATCGTTTCCACGGCGCGCAGGTTGTTGTCGTCGTTCATGCGCGACATGAAGACCACGCCGGGCTCCGCCACGTCATAAGTCGAACGCATGATCGTGTCCCACACTTCACGCGCCTGCACCTCGCGGTACACCCACAAACCGTCGTCACGCCGATGTGAGTCGACGGAAGCCTTGAACGCGGGCGACGGTTCCGCGCGATGCACGAGTTGCCACGACGCGTCGTCGGACACGGCCTGCATGAACTCGTCGGTCACCGCGACCGATACATTGAAGTTGTTCCAGCGCCCCTTCACATGCTTCGCCGCGATGAACTCCAGCAAGTCGGGGTGCGTGCAGTCGAGAATGCCCATCTGCGCGCCGCGTCGCGAGCCCGCGCTTTCCACGGTCCTGCACGATGCATCGAATACGTCCATATAACTGCACGGACCCGACGCCGATGAACCCGTCGAATGCACGCGCGCCCCTTTCGGCCTGATGGCGGAAAAGTTGTAACCCACGCCGCCGCCGCGCCGCATGGTTTCGGCGGCCTGCAGCAACGCCACGTAAATGCCCGGCAAGCCGTTTTCGTCGATGCCCTGAATCGCGTCGCCCACCGGCTGCACGAAGCAGTTGATGAGCGTTGCCTGGATTCCCGTCCCTGCCGCGCTCATGATGCGCCCGGCGCCCAGCGCGCCGCGCTGGAAATTCTCGAAAAACGCCGTCTCGGCCTGCTTGCGAAGCGCCTCGGGTTCCGCGAGCGCCACGCCTCGCGCGACCCGCCGGTAGATATCGTCGATCCGGGTTTCATCGCCCTTTGCGTACTTTTCCAGCATTACGTCGATGGAAAACTGCTGCGGTGAAACCGTCAGCTTCAAATCGTCTTCAGCCATGTCCTGTCCTCATGTCCAGCGGGTGGTGCGTAGTCGCGAAGTTGCGGCGTCGGGTCCGTCCCGGGTCCGTCCCATTTGGTTTTGGCACGGATTTACTCCGTTCGAAGTAGTCCCGCCGGAGGAGCGACATGAAGTCGCGTCATCCCATCGGCGAATGGGCGGCACGCCGCGCAATTCCTAATCTTGCAGTCGATTCCCACTACAACGCAAACTTAATCGACAGGCGCGCACCATGACGGCCTCACGCAAGACTTCCGCGACTACTCCGTCCGCTTTGGCGGCAGCCGATCCGCGCGCCTGGCGCGTCCTGTGGTCGAGCACTTTCGCTTTCACCATCTGCTTCGCGATCTGGATGATGTTCGCGATTCTCGGCATTCCGCTGAAAACGCAGCTCGGCCTCTCCGATACCGAATTCGGCCTGATCGCCGCAACGCCGGTTTTGTCTGGATCGCTTGCACGCGTGCCGCTCGGTATCTGCACGGACCGCTTCGGTGGCCGCATCGTCTTTTTCCTCACGATGCTCGCCACCGTCATTCCCATCTGGCTGCTCACCTATGCCACGCAGTTCTGGCAATTCATTTCGCTGGGACTTCTGATCGGGCTCGCAGGCGCCTGTTTTTCAATCGGCACGCCTTACGTGGCGCGCTGGTTCCCCAAAGACCGCCAGGGCCTCGCAATGGGCATCTTCGGCGCCGGCAACAGCGGCGCTGCGTTGACCAAATTCGTCGCGCCGGTGCTGATCGTGAGCTTCGGCACGTGGATGATCGTGCCGAAGGTCTACGCCATTGCAATGCTGGTCACGGCCGTGGTGTTCTGGATGACCTCGGCTACTAATCCCGCACATCGCGTCGAAAATCCGCCGAGTTTCTCGAGCCAGTTGCGCGTGATGAAAGATCGCCGCGCATGGCGCTACTCGCAGTACTACTCGGTCGTGTTCGGCGGTTATGTGGGCCTCGCGCTGTGGCTGCCGCATTACTACGTCAACCACTACGGTTTTCATATCGAACAGGCGGCGCTGCTCGCTGCGTGTTTCTCGTTGCCCGGCGGCGTACTGCGCGCGGTCGGCGGATGGCTCTCGGACCGCTTCGGCGCGCAAAAAACGACCTGGGTCGTGATGTGGACCGTGCTCGCCTGCTTCTTCTTTCTAAGCTATCCCGACACCGACCTGGTCGTGCAATCGGCCCGAGGCCCGCTCGCGTTCAACATCGCCATTTCTCCCACGCTGTTCACCGTGCTGATGTTCACCGTCGGCATTGCCATGGCGATCGGCAAGGCCTCGGTCTTCAAATTCGTCTCCGATGAATACACCGGCAACATCGGCGCAGTGTCCGGCGTGGTCGGGCTTGCGGGCGGTCTGGCGGGTTTCGCGCTGCCGATTCTTTTCGGCGTGCTCGCCGATCTGACTGGCGTCAGCAGCTCGTGTTTCATGCTGCTTTTCGGCGCGACGGCTGTCAGTCTCGTCTGGATGCATTTCTCTTTTCGCGCGCATGGCACGGCTGTCGAGCCACGCGCATCCACCTAACCCATCGGCTGAAACCATGTCCAACCATGTGCTGAAAAATTGGGAGCCGGAAGATCCGGCTTTCTGGAAAACACGCGGCTCGGCGATTGCCAATCGCAACCTGTGGATCTCGATCCCCGCGCTGATGCTCGCGTTCGCCGTGTGGTCGTTGTGGAGCGTCGTGGTCGTCAACCTCGACAAGGGCGGCTTCCACTTCACAAAGAACGAATTGTTCTGGCTGACCGCGTTGCCCGCGCTTTCCGGCGCCACGCTGCGCATCTTCTATTCGTTTCTCGTACCCATTTTCGGCGGCCGGCGCTTTACCGCCTTCTCCACGGCCACGCTGCTGATTCCTGCTCTAGGCATGGGCTTCGCGTTGCGCGATCCGGCCACGAGCTATTCCACCATGCTCGTACTCGCGTTGCTGTGCGGGTTTGGCGGCGCGAACTTCAGCTCGTCGATGGCCAACATCAGCTTCTTTTTTCCCAAAGCCAGAAAAGGGCTGGCGACAGGACTGAATGCGGGCATCGGCAACCTGGGGGTGTCGCTGGTGCAGTTCGTGACGCCGATCGTGATCGCCACGGCCGCGTTCGCCTCCTTCGCAGGCGGCGGCCAAACCTTCGTCAAGGAAGGCGTCGAGCACGGCATCTGGCTGCAGAACGCGGGCTTCATCTGGGTGCCGTTCATTATCGTTTCGTCGATTGCCGCGTGGTTCGGCATGAACGATATCGCCGACGCGAAAGCCTCTTTCGCCGATCAGGCCGTGATCTTCAAGCGCATGCACAACTGGCTGATGTGCTGGCTGTATATCGGCACGTTCGGTTCCTTCATTGGTTTCTCGGCAGGCTTCGCGCTCTTGACCAAGGCGCAATTCCCATCGATCAACCCGACCGCCTATGCGTTCCTCGGGCCGCTCGCAGGCGCGCTGACGCGTCCTGTCGGAGGATGGATCTCGGACCGCCTGGGCGGCGCGCGAGTGACGTTGTGGACGTTCGTCGGCATGATCGCCTCGGTATTCGTCGTCATTTCGTTCATGCCGGGCGCAGGATCAAGCGGCAACTTCGCCGGCTTCCTCGGCGCGTTCATCGTGTTGTTCATGCTGGCGGGTATCGGCAATGGCTCGACCTTCCGCATGATCCCGGTGATCTTCATGACCCAGCATCAGCGCGCAGCCAAAGGGCTCGACGACGCTGCCCATCGCCAGGCGCTTCACAACGCCGCGAAGGAATCCGCGGCCGTGCTGGGCTTCTCCGCAGCAATCGGCGCGTACGGCGGCTTCTTCATTCCCAAAACCTTTGGTACGGCGCTCGACATGACCGGCTCGGCCGTTCCCGCGCTGTATGTGTTCATCGCGTTCTACGTGACGTGCGTTGCCATCACGTGGTTTTTCTATGCACGCCGCAACGCCGGCATGCCTTGCTGACGCGCCCTACCCGACACAGGACAAAACAATGAGTCATTTTCTGGATCGCCTGAAGTTCGTCAAGCGCACGCAGTCGACGTTTGCGAACGGCCATGGCGCGGTTGTCAGCGAAGACTGCAAGTGGGAAGACGGATATAGAAACCGTTGGCAACACGACAAGATCGTACGTTCCACGCACGGTGTGAACTGCACCGGTTCATGCTCGTGGAAGGTGTACGTGAAGAACGGTTTGATTGTCTGGGAAACGCAGCAGACCGACTATCCGCGCACACGCGCCGACTTGCCCAATCACGAACCGCGCGGCTGTCCGCGGGGGGCATCGTATAGCTGGTACGTGTATTCCGCGCAGCGCGTGAAGTACCCGATGATCCGCGGCCGCCTGATGGACATGTGGCGCGAAGCACGCAAGAGCATGGACCCGGTCGCGGCCTGGGCATCGATCAGTCAGGACCCCGTCAAATCGAAACGCTACAAGAGCGTGCGCGGACTCGGCGGCTTCGTGCGCGCCGACTGGAATACCGCCAACGAAATGATCGCGGCGGCGAATGCGTTCACCATCGGCAAGTTCGGGCCGGATCGCGTGATCGGCTTCTCGCCGATCCCAGCAATGTCGATGGTGTCATACGCCGCCGGTTCACGTTATCTCAGCCTGATCGGCGGCGTCTGCCTCTCGTTCTACGACTGGTATTGCGATCTGCCGCCGGCTTCGCCGCAAGTGTGGGGCGAGCAGACCGACGTGCCGGAATCAGCCGACTGGTACAACTCGACCTACCTGATGGTGTGGGGATCGAACATTCCTCAAACCCGTACGCCCGACGCGCACTTCTATTCCGAAGTCCGCTACAAGGGCACGAAGACTGTGGCGGTATCGTCGGATTTCGGCGAGATGGTCAAGTTCGGCGATATCTGGCTCGCGCCGACGCAAGGCACCGACGCAGCGTTGGCAATGGCAATGGGCCACGTCGTGCTGAAGGAATTCCACGCGGCCAACGCGTCGAACAAGTCCGTGTATTTTCGCGACTACGTGAAGCAATACACCGACATGCCGATGCTCGTGCTGCTGCGCGACAACGGCGAAACCCTGGTCCCCGATCACTTCCTGCGCGCATCGCATCTCGCCGATAACCTCGATGAAGCCAACAACGCGCAATGGAAGACGCTCGTGCTGGACGCCGGCAGCGGCGAGATTGTCGCGCCCAACGGCACGATCGGTTTTCGCTGGAACGAGGCGTCGCACAACGACGGCGAGAAGGTCGGCCGCTGGAACCTCGAACTGAAGGACGGCGGCAGCGGCCGCGCCATCGACCCGCGTCTTTCCATGATCGACGCGCACGACGAAGCCGTCGAAGTCGGCTTCCCCTATTTTGGCAGCGAGCACGACGCGCTGCTGAGCCGGCGCGTCCCGGCAAAACGCGTCACCCTCGTCGATGGCACCTGCGCGCTCGTTGCGACCGTGTTCGATCTGCAGATGGCGAACTACGGCGTGGACCAAGGCCTTGGCGGCCCGAACGTCGCAACGAGCTACGACGACGACGTTCCTTACACGCCGGCATGGCAGGAAAAGCACACCACCGTCCCGCGCAACCTCGTGATCCAGGTGGCGCGTGAATTTGCGACGAACGCCCATCAGACCCAGGGCAAGAGCATGGTGATCGTGGGCGCGGCGCTCAATCACTGGTATCACAACGACATGATTTATCGCGGCATCATCAACCTCCTGATGATGTGCGGTTGCGTGGGCAAGAGCGGCGGCGGCTGGGCGCACTACGTAGGCCAGGAAAAGCTGCGTCCGCAGTTCGGCTGGGCGCCGCTCGCATTCGCGCTCGACTGGTCGAAGCCGCCGCGCCAGATGAACGGCACGTCGTTCTTCTACAACCACACGAGTCAGTGGCGTCACGAGAAAGTGGGCCTGAGTGAAGTCCTCGCGCCGACCGCGAACATGGGCAAGTATTCGCACCTCTCCATGCTCGATCTCAACGCGAAGTCCGAGCGCATGGGCTGGTTGCCGAGCGCACCGCAACTCGGTGCAAACCCGCTCGACCTCACTGACGCGGCCGTTCACGCCGGCATGAAGCCTGTGGATTACGTGGTGGACCGCCTGAAGTCCGGCAAGCTGCAGTTCTCCTGCGACGACCCGGACAACCCCGTCAACTTCCCGCGCAACATGTTCGTCTGGCGCTCGAACATCCTGGGCAGTTCGGGCAAGGGGCACGAGTATTTCCTGAAGTATTTGCTCGGCACGCAGAACGCCCTCTTCTCCGATGAAAACGACGCCATCATGCCGGGCGAAGTCAACGTGCGCCCCGCCGCCGAAGGCAAGCTCGATCTTCTCACCGTGCTCGATTTCCGCATGAGCACGACTTGCCTTTATGGCGACATCGTGTTGCCGACCGCAACGTGGTACGAGAAAGACGACCTCAATACATCGGACATGCATCCGTTCATTCATCCGTTGTCGGAAGCCGTGCAACCCTTGTGGGAAAGCAAGAGCGACTGGGAAATCTACAAGGGCATTGCCGAGAAGTTCGCGGAAATCGGCGGTGCGCATCTGGGCACGCGCACCGACCTGGTCTGCACGCCGCTCATGCACGACACCCCCGGCGAGCTCGG
>NZ_JBSIPA010000903.1:0-894 GCF_053574605.1 Caballeronia sp. M23-90
TGAAAGCGGACAAGGCGCGCCTTCGGGCAGCACGTGGCGTCTGGACGGCAAGCCGGCCGGACGCGCACAACGCATGGCATGGTTGCCTTGGCCGGGACATCACACGCTGGATCTCATCGATAAAAACGGCGAAGTCGTCGACTCCGTGAAATTCGAGGTTCGCGGCGCATTCGTGAAAATCAAAACCAAGGGCTGATCGAAGCCGGATTTTGTTGATAATTTTTATAAGACAAAAGACAGATTAATCGCAGCGACATTCAGAAACTGTTAAATCTCGACAGGACCGTCCCGATCCGCCACGCATCTGGTGATAATCGCAAAAGAGAATTGAAACGCTGCAGCGAAAGCGCTGCCGCAGCAAAATACTATCCGGCGATGTTGTCAAAATTAATGCTGCCCGAACCGATTCACGGTTGCCGCCATTATGCTGGCGGTCGTTTTGTCCTATGCTAGTTGGACTTTCTGGCCAGGCTTCCAGTAAAGTCGGGGCGGCACTGAGACACTGATTTCTCCTTCTGTTTTCAACCTGGAGCACTTGTCATGCTTAAAAAGCTGTTGATGTTGTTTCTGGCCTTTTCGTTGTCGATGGGCGCGGCATTCGCCGCCACTGACGTGAACACCGCCGACGAGGCCTCGCTTGAAGCCATCAAAGGGCTCGGGCCGGTGAAGTCGAAGGCGATCATCGACGAACGGACTGCGAACGGCCCGTTCAAGAACGCCGACGATCTCGCCAATCGCGTGAAAGGGCTCGGCACGAAGTCCGTAGGACATCTGGAAGAAGCCGGGCTGACCATCGGTGGTTCATCCGCGCCGCCAACCGGCGTGAAGCCCTCCAAGACGCCTGCAACCAGCACGAGCGCCGCGCCGGGCAAATCGACGGTGAAGTCTTCGGCA
>NZ_JBSIPA010000904.1:0-892 GCF_053574605.1 Caballeronia sp. M23-90
GACGATTACGCCAGATGCAAGGTAGCCCGCATAGAAGCGCGGATTAAACGTCTGACGCAGCGGCTGCGCCGCGATGAGCCGCAGAACCAGCGCTGGAAGCGCAAAACGAAACGAGAATACGTTGAGCAGAACCAGCACGAAGACGATTACGCCAGATGCAAGGTAGCCCGCATAGAAGCGCGGATTAAACGTCTGACGCAGCGGCTGCGCCGCGATGAGCCGCAGAACCAGCGCTGGAAGCGCAAAACGAAACGAGAATACGTTGAGCGCATCCAGTGCGCCCGAGGTCAGGAGATGCGCACGCGTGGCTGCCCATCCCACTCCGATGACTCCGAAGACCGGCAAGCTGAGCAGAAAGAAGCCGATCATTCTTGCAGGCCGCTGCGCGCTTCGATTGCCGCGAGCACAGCGACCATGTCGGCCTCCCCGAGACCAAGTGCCAGTGTTTCGCCATAGAGTGCGTGGCAGACGTCCAGCAGCGGCGAGGCAATACCGTTCTCACGCGCCGCCTCGGCGATCAGGCGGTTGTTTTCCAGCACGTTGGAGATCGCGGCCTGAACCGCGAAATTCCGGTCGATGAGTTTCGGCGCCTTTACGCGAGATACATCGCTTGCCATCGGCCCGGCATTCAGTACGGCGAGGAACTGGCTGAGATCTAGGCCGTTGCGCTCGGCGAAATGCACGGCTTCGGCTAGCCCGGTGACGAGTGCGATCAGGAACAGGTTGACCGACAGCTTCATCAGAAGGGCGTTGGGAACAGGTCCGCACACCATGGTCTCGCGGCAAATGGGAGCGAGCAGCGGACGGAGCGCTTCCACGGTAACCGCGTCGCCGGCAAGCATGGCGACAAGTTGCCCCGCTTCGGCAGGCTTGCGCGATCCCGAGACGGGCG
>NZ_JBSIPA010000905.1:0-890 GCF_053574605.1 Caballeronia sp. M23-90
TCCGCCGGCGCCTTGAGTCCCACCGATGCCAGCAGGCCACGCACCTCGTTATCTTCCAGCTCTTCCCAACGGCCGCGCTTCAGGCCCTTCGGCAAGGCGATCGGGCCGTGACGCGTACGAATCAGACGGCTGACCATCAGGCCGGCCGCTTCGAACATGCGGCGAACTTCACGATTGCGGCCTTCAGCCAGCGCCACGTGATACCAGTGGTTCGTGCCTTCGCCGCCGCCATCGCGAATCCGCAGGAAGTTCGCCGGACCGTCTTCCAGTTCGACGCCGCTCAGAAGCTTCTGGCGCATGCCTTCCGATAACTCGCCGACTACCCGGACCGCGTATTCACGCTCGACGCTATAACGCGGATGCATGAAACGGTTGGCCAGATCGCCGGAAGTGGTGAGCAGCAACAGCCCTTCGGTATTGAAGTCGAGCCGGCCGACCGCAAGCCATTTGGCCGTCTTCATGGGCGGGAGGCTGTCGAACACAGACGGACGTCCTTCAGGATCGGCATGACTCACGATCTCGCCGGTCGGCTTGTGGTACAGCAGGATACGCGGCGGCTTGGTCGCGAGCTTGCGCTTGACCGGCTTGCCATTGATGCGAACCTGGTCGGTCGGCATGATCCGCTGGCCAATATGTGCCGGCTCGCCATTCACCGATACCCGCCCTGCCACGATCAGTTCTTCCATGTCACGGCGCGAACCCATGCCGGCCTCGGCCAGCACCTTGTGGAGCTTCGGCGTGTCGTCATCGGCTTCCAGGACGCGCTTCGATTTCTCGAGCCACTTCGCGTGCTGGTTGAACATCGAATCGATCACATGCACGAACGCTTCGTAGGTCGCGAAAAGACCGTGACGTCCCGTCAGGACATACCCTTCGAACCAGCCTTCGAG
>NZ_JBSIPA010000906.1:0-888 GCF_053574605.1 Caballeronia sp. M23-90
TAAGCATCAGCGCCGCGAACGCGAGCGCGTAGGCGTCCACAGTCCATTGCAGGCTCGCGACGCTCGCGTGCAGGTCGCGTCCCATGCTCGCCAGCGCGACGTTGACGATGGTGACATCGAGTTGAGAGACCACGAAGCCCATGCTTGCCGTGGTGACGATCAGCGCCTGACGTGTGCTCAGTCCAGCGCGTGCGGAGTGAAGGTTCGAGTTCATGTGACCCAGCTTAACGAGCTGGAACGCACGACGTTTCCGTGAATCCTGAAATGTGCGTGCAAGGTTTTTGCATCACGCCCTGTTGCTTTCGTGCATCCCGATATGTGGTCCCGACCGCACGCCTGCGAAACGCCGTTTCGCCTGAAGCAGGCACGAGTCGGCACAAGCAGTGACCTCCCGCGACATATTGAAAGCATTTGTGACCGTGTTGTCCGGGAGTTTAGGAGTTGTCCGATAGAACAAGGTGGTGCCGCTCCGCAAAATTCGCGCGTTCAAAGCGGTCTTGTGAAGCTTCACGAGACCTTCTGCGATGCCTTCGATCCATCAAGCCGAAGTCATCGTGCGCAGCGTCACCGGCATCGTCATCATGCGTATCGCAATCCTGCAGTCCGATCCCCAGCACCGTTATGTCGTCGGCGAAATCGTCGAGCGGCTCGGCCATGTATGCATTCCCTTCAGCGACGGCCTGGCGATGTCGAAGTCGCTGTCGCGCTCGACCGTCGACATGCTGATCCTCGACTGGCATTCCTCCGGCTTGTCCGGCCTGGACCTGGTCAAGTCGATGCGCTCTGGCATTGGCGAACGCGTTCCCGTCATGTTCGCTTCCGCCGACGGCGGCGAGAGCAACATCGTGCGCGCGCTGACCGCCGGCGAAAGCGAACATGACGGGAACG
>NZ_JBSIPA010000907.1:0-879 GCF_053574605.1 Caballeronia sp. M23-90
TGGCGGGCATCTCGAACGCCGATGCCCGCGGCTGGACCGGCGCGGGTCCCGGACAAAGCGGCGCGTTGCTTGTTTCGGTAGCCGTCATTTGATGTCATCCAGTTGAATGCCGCGCGTCTCGGGAAGCAGCGCCGCGCTCAAGAGGAGCAGCGCGTAAGCCACCACGGCAAAGATCGCGATGGCGGTCGCAAGTCCGAAGCGTACCGAAAACGCACCGACAAGCGCAGGGAAAAGCGCGCCCATGCCACGGCCGAAGTTGTAGCAGAAGCCCTGGCCGGAACCGCGCAGCCGGGTCGGATAAAGTTCTGAGAGAAACGATCCCACGCCCGCAAGATAACCGCTGGAGAAGAACCCCAGCGGAAAACCGAGCCAGCGGATCGCTTCGTTGCTGATCGTGAACTGCGTGTAGGCGAGCACCACGATGATCGCCGCTATCGAAAACGACACGAAGAGTTTCTTGCGTCCGAAACGGTCCGCCATCCACGCGCCGAACAGATAACCGAAAAAACTTCCGGTAATCAGGAAGCCCAGATAGCCGGTCGAATTGATGACGGTCAAATGCCGCTCGGTCTTGAGGAAAGTCGGAATCCACGTCGATATGGCGTAATAACCGCCCTGGCATCCCATCATGAAAACCGATCCGAGGATCGTCGTTTTCAGCGTGCCAGGACGAAAGATCTCCCAGAGCGACGGTGCATCGCCATCGATTGCGCGTTGTTTTCGGGCGCGGTCGGCAATCTCGGGCTCCCTGACATCCCATCATGAAAACCGATCCGAGGATCGTCGTTTTCAGCGTGCCAGGACGAAAGATCTCCCAGAGCGACGGTGCATCGCCATCGATTGCGCGTTGTTTTCGGGCGCGGTCGGCAATCTCGGGCT
>NZ_JBSIPA010000908.1:0-875 GCF_053574605.1 Caballeronia sp. M23-90
TCGCGCTGCCCGCAGCGCCGAAGCCGCAAGGCACGCTCATGCCCGGCAAGCCGGCGAGACTGATCGACAACGTGTAGATATCGGCGAGATACATCTGGACGGGATCATCGGCTTTCTCGCCGAGATTCCATGCAACGGAGGGCGCGACCGGTCCCATGATCACATCGCAGTGGTTGAATGCTTCCTGGAAATCCTGCGCGATGATGCGGCGGATCTTCTGCGCCTGGACGTAATACGCGTCGTAATAGCCGTGCGACAACACGTACGCGCCGACCAGGATCCGGCGCTTCACTTCCGGTCCGAAACCCTCGGCGCGCGACTTCTTGTACATATCGAGAAGATCGGTGTATTCGGCTGCGCGATGGCCGTAACGCACGCCGTCGAACCGCGACAGATTCGACGATGCCTCCGCCGGCGCGATGATGTAGTACACGGGAATCGACAACTCGGTCTTCGGCAGCGATACCTCGACGAGCGTCGCGCCGAGCGCTTCATATTGCTTCAACGCCGCGTCCACCGCGCTGCGAACTTCGGCGCTCAAGCCTTCGCCAAAAAATTCCTTCGGCAAACCGATGCGCAATCCCGCCAGTGGCCTGGCCGCATCATGACCGGACCAGGGCTGGCCGAGGTAACGCGTGTAGTCTTCGTCCTCGCGCTCGAGGCTGGTCGAATCGCGTGGATCAAACGATGCAATCGCGTTGAGCAACACGCCGCAATCCGCGGCGCTGCGAGCCATGGGGCCGCCCTGATCCAGCGACGAAGCGAACGCGATCATGCCGTAACGCGAAACGCGCCCGTACGTGGGTTTGATTCCCGTAACGCCCGTGAACGATGCAGGCTGGCGAATCGAGCCGCCCGTGTCCGTGCCGGTGGCA
>NZ_JBSIPA010000093.1:0-18162 GCF_053574605.1 Caballeronia sp. M23-90
TGCAAGCCGGATTGCGTCAGCGCGAGCGCCGCCGTCTTGCCGACCAGGCCGCCGCCAACCACGACCGCGTGGAAATTTCGAGAGTGGAAAGTCATGCGGGCATTATAGCCGCGGGGGTATTTCGAGATTTGATGCGCAACACGGTGTTTCGACCGTGGATCCCCGCGCGCCCAGCGTGCCGGGCCAGAGCGGTACAATATGGGTTTGTCCGGCCCGCAAGACGTGGCCGCCCGCTGCACAGCGAAATGCAGCGTTGACCCACGCGGCGCACGCCGTTTCACCAGTTCGAAGGATCCCATGAGCCTCCAATGCGGCATCGTCGGCTTGCCCAACGTCGGCAAGTCCACACTGTTCAATGCACTGACCAAGGCCGGCATCGCCGCCGAAAACTACCCGTTCTGCACGATCGAGCCGAACGTCGGCGTGGTCGAAGTACCCGATCCTCGTCTCGCCGCCCTGTCCGACATCGTCAAGCCCGAGCGCGTGGTTCCGGCGATCGTTGAATTCGTCGATATTGCCGGCCTCGTCGCCGGTGCGAGCAAGGGCGAAGGTCTCGGCAACAAGTTCCTCGCGAACATCCGCGAAACCGATGCGATCACGCATGTGGTCCGCTGCTTCGAAGACGAGAACGTGATTCACGTCGCGAACAAGATCGACCCGCTGGCGGATATCGAAGTCATCAACACCGAACTGGCGCTGGCGGATTTGTCGACGGTGGAGAAGGCGCATCATCGTTATGCGAAATCGGCGCGTTCCGGCAACGACAAGGAAGCGGCGAAGCTCGTGCCCCTGCTCGAAAAGATCCAGGCGCAGCTCGACCAGGCGAAGCCCGTGCGTGGCCTGGACCTGAGCGAGGACGAACTCCTGCTGATCAAGCCGCTGTGCCTGATCACGGCCAAGCCGACCATGTACGTGGCGAACGTGAAGGACGACGGCTTCGAGAACAATCCGCATCTGGACGCGGTGCGCAAGTACGCGGAAGCCGAAAAATCGCCGGTGGTGGCCGTTTGCGCGGCTATCGAAGCGGAAATCGCCGATCTCGACGACGCCGACAAGCAAGAGTTTCTCGCCGATATCGGCATGGACGAGCCGGGCCTCGACCGCGTGATTCGCGCGGGCTACACGCTGCTGGGATTGCAGACGTATTTCACGGCAGGCGTGAAGGAAGTGCGGGCGTGGACGATTCATATCGGCGATACGGCCCCCCAGGCCGCGGGCGCGATCCATACGGACTTCGAGCGCGGCTTCATTCGCGCACAGACCATTGCGTTCGATGATTTCATTGCGTTCAAAGGCGAACAGGGCGCGAAGGAAGCCGGGAAGATGCGGGCCGAAGGGAAGGAATATGTGGTCCACGACGGCGATGTGATGAATTTCTTGTTTAACGTGTGATTTAACGATTTTCCGTCCGTACTCGTTCCGAAAAGCGGGGTCCCTGGTAGAGGGATCCCGCTTTTTTCATCTCCCGATGCCGCCGGAAAGAGAGCGGGTAGCATCCTCGCGGACCATTTTCCTGAAGTCAGGAAAATGGTCGTTGGCGCCTGGAGTTTCAGCAGCCATCACAGCGGAACGTGCTCCCGGCACAGCGGCGCAGCGCTCTGGCGCTGAATCGCCGGACTCCACGCCGACCACCGGTATCCATCGAAGTACAATGTCGGCACGTTCCTGCTCCCTTGGGACACGCATCGTCGCGTATTGAATCGAGGTGCATCGCTGCAGCGGCTTGAAACGCCAGCCGCCGTCAGCCGAAGCCAGCCTCGAAAAGCAAAACCCCGAAAACCTCAAGACAACCGAATCCGCAAATGGCCCAATACGTCTTCACCATGAACCGCGTCGGCAAGATCGTGCCGCCGAAACGCCAGATCCTGAAGGACATCTCGCTGTCGTTCTTCCCGGGCGCCAAGATTGGCCTGCTCGGCCTGAACGGCTCGGGTAAATCGACGCTGATCCGCATCATGGCGGGCGTCGACAAGGAAATCGAAGGCGAAGCCACGCCGATGCCGAACCTGAACATCGGCTACTTGCCGCAGGAACCGCAACTCGACCCGCAGCAAACCGTGAGAGAAGCAGTCGAAGACGGTCTCGGCGACGTCTTCACCGCGCAAAAGAAACTGGACGACATCTACGCGGCCTACGCTGAGCCCGACGCCGATTTCGACGCCCTCGCCGCCGAGCAAGCTAAATACGAAGCCATCCTCGCAACGAGCGACGGCGGCACGCCCGAGCAACAGCTCGAAGTCGCCGCCGACGCGCTGCGTCTCCCCGCGTGGGACGCGAAGATCGAACATTTGTCCGGCGGTGAAAAACGCCGCGTGGCGCTCTGCAAGTTGTTACTGCAAAAGCCCGACATGCTGCTGCTCGATGAACCGACCAACCACCTGGATGCAGAATCCGTCGATTGGCTCGAGCAATTCCTGACGCGTTATCCGGGCACGGTCGTCGCCGTGACCCACGATCGCTATTTCCTCGATAACGCCGCCGAATGGATTCTCGAACTCGACCGCGGCCACGGCATTCCGTGGAAGGGCAATTACAGCAGTTGGCTCGACCAGAAGCAGGACCGGCTGAAGCAGGAAGAATCGTCGGAATCGGCGCGTCAGAAAGCGCTGAAGAAGGAACTGGAATGGGTGCGCCAGAACCCGAAGGGACGTCAGGCGAAATCGAAGGCGCGTATAGCGCGGTTCGAGGAACTCAACAGCCAGGAATACCAGAAGCGCAATGAAACGCAGGAAATCTTCATCCCGGTCGGCGATCGTCTGGGCAATGAAGTGATCGAATTCAAGAACGTCAGCAAGGCATATGGCGACCGTTTGTTGATCGATAACCTCAACATGAAGATCCCGGCGGGTGCGATTGTCGGAATAATCGGGCCAAATGGCGCAGGGAAGTCGACATTGTTCCGCATGCTCACGGGTAAGGAGCAGCCGGATTCGGGCGAGATCGTGACCGGCCCGACCGTGAAGCTGGCTTACGTGGATCAAAGTCGCGACGCGCTCAATGGCAACAAGACTGTGTTCGAAGAAATTTCGGGCGGTGCGGATGTGCTGACCGTGGGCAAATATGAAACGCCGTCGCGGGCGTATATTGGCCGGTTCAACTTCAAGGGCGGCGACCAGCAGAAGACGGTCGGCGCATTGTCGGGCGGTGAGCGTGGCCGGTTGCATCTGGCAAAGACGCTGATTGAAGGCGGCAACGTATTGCTGCTGGATGAACCGTCGAACGACCTGGACGTTGAAACGCTGCGGGCGCTGGAAGACGCGTTGCTGGAATTCGCGGGATCGGTGCTCGTGATCTCGCACGATCGCTGGTTCCTTGACCGCATCGCAACGCACATCATCGCGTTCGAAGGCGATTCGCAAGTGACGTTCTTTGATGGCAACTATCAAGAATACGAAGCCGACAAGCGCAATCGTCTCGGTGACGAAGCCGCGAAACCGAAGCGCCTGCGCTACAAGCCGATCATCCGCTAAACGCGGCAGATCGAGAATAACGACCAACAACGCATCGGCTCGCCGCCCGTGCGCGGCTTGATTTGGAGACATCGGGATGGCGGGTTCGAAGGCGCAGCGCGTGGTGCTGTGGGCGGGCGCGGTGATCGTGATTCTGCTGCTCGCGGCGGGCGGCGGCTGGCTGTACGTCATGCACGAGATGAAGGCCCGTGTCGTGGAAGCGCTCGGGCCGCTCGGATCAGTGGAAGATGTCGATGTCGGTTACTCGCGGATCACGCTCAGCCGTCTGCGTTTGCGCGGTCCGAAGGGCTGGCCCACGGAAGACGCATTGCGTGCCGAACGCGTGACGCTCAACGTCGATATGCGCTCCGTGCTGACCAGCACGCTGCATCTGCGTCACATCACGGTCGATGGCTTTTATCTCTCGGTAGCGCGTTTTCCGGACGGCCGTGTCGACCTGCTTCCCAACCTCAAGCAGTCCACGCGCGAGGCGCAAGCCAGTTCAACCGAAGCCGCCGAGCATGCGCGCGAAGACCGCCTGATCGATCATGTCTCGTTCGAGCGCGGCGCCATGGAATTCTTCGATGAATCGGTGCAACAGCCGCCGTATCGGATCCTGATTTCAAATGCCCGCGCAACAGTTGACAACTTGCATCTCCCCGCGCTCACGGAGCCGACCCAGCTCGACATGACCGGCTCGATCAAAGGGCAGTCGCACACGGGAACGGTTGCGTTCAACGGCTGGATGAAGATTGCGAACAAGGATTCGCAGACGCATACGACCTTGCGTAATGTCGATATTGCCACGCTCGATCCGTATCTGATGAAAAAGGCCGGCGCGCGCACCACGGTGACCGGCGGCACGATCGATCTCACGCTCGACGCCACCGTGCAGAATTACACGATCCACGCGCCGGGATCGGTGCTGCTGAACCATTTGCAGTTATCGGATAACGGGAATCCGCTCGACACGTTCCTCTCCATCCCCACGAAGATCGCAATCGCGGCGTTGAAGAATCACGATCAGATCAAGCTCGACTTCGAACTCGATGGCAACCTGCGCGATCCGAAGTTTTCGCTCAACGAAAGCCTGACGAAGAAACTCGCAGCAGGTTTCGCGAAGGCGCTTGGCGTGAATGCGGAAGGCGTCGCCAGGAACGCGGGGGGTGTAGTCAAGAACATTGGCGACGCGCTGAAGAATTTGTTCGGGAAATGATCAGACTGGCAAGCCGAGCGCTCGCAGACGCGCTTCGGTCTGCTCCGCGTTCGTGTGATGCACGGCGTTCCAGCCAAGTGCGGTCGCGGCGGCGATGTTCTTCGCGTTATCGTCGATGAAAACGACTTCCTGCGGTTGAATGCCCGGAAAATGCCGGTCGATTTCCTTCCACATCAACGCGAAAATCGCCGGATCGGGCTTCGCAACCAGCACGCGTCCCGATACCACCACTTCCCGAAAACGCTGCAGCACCGGAAAACGCTCCCACGCCCACGGGAAGGTTTCCGCCGACCAGTTGGTCAGCCCGAACAGCGGAATATCCGCCGCTTCCAGCTTGTCCACCAACGCTACGCCGTCTTCCAGCACGCCCGCCACCATCTCCTGCCAGCGCTCGTAGAACGCGCGGATCAGCGCCTCATGCTCGGGAAACTTGGCAATCAGCTCGGCGTTGCCGTCAGCGATGGTCTGCCCTGCGTCCTGCTGCAGCACCCAGTCCATGTGCACGACGTTGTCCATGAACCAGCGCCGCTCAGCCGCATCCGGAATCAGGCGGCTATACACGTAGTCGGGATTCCAGTCGATCAGCACGCCGCCGAAATCGAACACCACTGCCTTGATCGCCATGCGCTTTGAGCTCCGTTAAATAGCCTGCGTGCGTTTTTCGAGCCACGTTTTTGCCGCGCCGGAAACATGCGGCGAAACGCGTTCAAGCACAGTTGCGTGATAGTCGTTGAGCCACGCGCGTTCGTCGTCGCGCAGCAAGGTGAGGTCGATGCAGCGTGTATCGATCGGACACAAAGTTAGCGTTTCGAACTTGAGGAAATCGCCGAATTCGGTTTTGCCGGCGGCTTCGTTCATCACCAGGTTTTCAATGCGAATGCCCCATTTCCCTGGCCGATAAAGCCCCGGCTCAATCGACGTGATCATGCCTTCTTCCATCGCCGTGAAAGGCTCCGCCGGCGCGTAGTGCGAGATGACCTGCGGACCTTCGTGCACGTTCAGGAAGTAGCCCACGCCATGTCCGGTTCCATGGCCATAGTCCGCGCCCGCTTCCCAGATGGGCGCGCGGGCGATGGCATCGAGCATCGGCGAACGGATGCCGCGCGGGAAACGGGCGCGCGACAACGCGATCGTCCCTTTGAGCACGACGGTGAAATCGCGCTTGTGCTCGGCGGTGATCTTGCCGATGGGCACCACGCGCGTGATATCCGTCGTACCGCTCAGGTACTGCCCGCCTGAATCGATGAGCAACAAACCGTTGCCTTCGATCACCGAATGCGAGTCATCGGTGGCGCGGTAATGCGGCATCGCGCCGTTTGCGTTGAACCCGGCAATGGTCGCAAAACTCAGCGTGACGAAACCCGGGCGGCGAGCGCGCGCGGCCGTCAGTTTTTCATCGATGGTCAGTTCCGTGATCGTCTCGCGCCCGAGCGCGTCTTCGAACCACGCGAAAAACTCGGCAAGGGCCGCGCCGTCCTGTTCCATGGTGGCGCGAATGTTGACGGCATCGGCGGCCGTCTTGCGCGACTTGGCGAAGGTCGACGGATTCACCGACTCCACGATCTTCACTTTCGCCGGCACTTTCTCGAGCGAGCCGAACGTGACGCGGCGCGGATCGACGAGCAACGTGGAGCCTGCCGGCAACGCGGCAAGCGCATAGCCGGTTTTGGCGTACGGCTCGACATACACGTTGTCTTTCAGCAGCGACGCTTTCAACTCGGCTGGGATTTTTCCATCGCCGACGAACAATGCCGCGTCATCCAGCCCGATCAACGCATGCGCGACGAACACAGGGTTGTAGGTGACGTCGGCGCCGCGCAGGTTGAAAAGCCACGCGAGGTCGTCGAGGGTGGAAATGAAATGCCATTGCGCGCCTTTCTCGCGCATCACACGGCGAACATCGGCTAATTTATCCGCGCGGGACACGCTCGATTGGGGCGCAACGTGCTCATAAACGCTGTCCGACGGCAAACCCGGCCGCTCCGGCCAGACGGCATCGAGCAGATCCAGATCCGTGCGCAACACGATCCCGCGCGCTGTCAGGGCGTCCTTCAGCGTGCGTGCGGCGGCTACGCCGAGCACGGTGCCGTCGACGGAAACCGTATCGCCCGCTGCCACATTTTCGGCAAGCCAGTCCACGTGAGGCGCCGACTGCTGGCCGGCCATCATCTTCACAAGCGTGATGCCGGTGCCGGCGAGTTGCGCTTCAGCTTGCGTCCAGTAGCGGCTATCGGCCCAGACGCCGGCGAAATCGGGCGTCACGACCAGCGTTCCCGCCGACCCGGTGAATCCCGACAGCCACTGCCGCGCCTGCCAGCGCTCGGGCAAGTATTCCGAGATATGCGGATCCGACGACGGCACCAGCACGGCGGCCAGCGCCTCGCGCGCCATGACACCGCGCAGCAACTCGATTCGCCGGGCGAAGGTCTCGGCATTGGGGGAAATCAGTCGATCGTTCATGGAGTCACCTGCAGAAATTATTTAACGCCGCGCCGCCAGCCCGACCGCGACGCTCACCGCGACGAGCGCGACCAGCGCGCACGTCAGCCATTCCAGCGAATCGCCATCGTGAAAAGCGCCAGTGACGTTGCCTAACATCTTCGCGACGACTGCGCCAAGGACGGCGGCAGCCAGGGCCAGCCAGAAACGGCCGGCGCGTTTTGCGCCCGACCGGCGCAAGGGATGCAGCCACCAGCCCGCCAATCCGATCACGAGTCCGAGAAAAACGATGCCAAACCAACCCATCAGGAATTCATCCGGACCGAATTCAGACTAAACCTATGTGTCGAATCGGATGGGTGAACTAGCATTTTCAATCCTGTGTTATTAGAAGGTTTGGAAGGCGCTCGCAGCGCAGCGGTTGAGTTTAGGGGGCTGGAATGGCGATGGCAAGCACACGCCGCGCCGTGCGGCCCTCTTACTCGAAGCACGCGGCGGCGTAAGAAATCATGCGAATCGCCATCATCGACGCGGACGTTCAGCACGCCGCACTCATCCGCCGGACTCTCGTCCTGGACGGCCATTTCTGTCATTTCTTTCCGACTCCGCCGGCGCTGCTCGACCGTATGCGGCACGACACGTTCGACCTGCTGATCACCGCCAATGAAACGCGCGACATGATCGGCGCGGAAATCATCGAACGGGTCCGGCATCTGGCGCCGCAGCTTCCCATCGTGCTGATGGCATCGAGCCAGAACGAGTCCGACGTGGTGGCGTGCCTGAAGGCCGGCGCGGACGACTGCGTCTCGAAACCCGTGCGCTTCGACGAACTCGCCGCCCGCGTGGAAGTGCTCGCCCGGCGCAGCATGGTGCGCACGCCTGCAGCCGAGCATTTCGGCGACTACCGATTCAATTCTTCCGAATTGAGCGTCAGTTTTGCTGACCAGCGGGTTCTGCTCACGCCGAAGGAATTCCGCTTCGCACGGCTGTTGTTCACCAACCTGTCGCGCGCCGTGTCACGGGCCCACATCATGGAAGTAGTGTGGCCTCGGGGCAGCGACATGGCGTCGCGCACACTCGATACCCATGCATCGCGCCTGCGCTCGAAATTGCATCTTCGTCCGGAAACCGGATACCGGCTGACGCCGCTTTACGGCTATGGCTACCAACTGGACCGGATCGAAGCCTCGGAAATGCCAGGTGGCTTGTCTGGCATGGGTTTCGCCGGAGGTCCGCCGGGAGGAACTGAAGAGTTTCGTGAAAGGCTATAATATTGGGCTAATTCTTAGGCATTTTTAAAGGCCATCAGCTCAGGCCCACAACATGCAGCTCCTCGCGATCGGAATCAACCACCACACTGCGCCTGTCGCCCTGCGCGAACGCGTGGCGTTTCCGCTCGAACAAATCAAGCCGGCCCTCGGCGCGCTGAAGGACCTGTGGCTCGGGTCCATGGGCAAGGCGGCGCCGGAAGCCGCAATCCTCTCCACGTGCAACCGCACGGAGCTGTATTGCGCGACCAGCGACAAAGCGGCACGCGACGCCGCCGTCCACTGGCTTTCGAAGTATCACAACTTGCCAGTCTCCGAACTCGCGCCGCACGTGTACGCGCTGCCGCAGTCCGAAGCCGTTCGGCATGCGTTTCGAGTCGCCTCCGGGCTCGATTCCATGGTGCTCGGCGAGACGCAGATCGTGGGGCAGATGAAGGATGCGGTGCGCACCGCCTCCGAAGCTGGCGCGCTTGGCACGTATCTCAATCAGTTGTTTCAGCGCACGTTTGCCGTCGCCAAGGAAGTCCGCACGACGACCGAAATCGGCGCGCAATCGGTTTCCATGGCGGCTGCCGCCGTGCGTCTCGCGCAGCGGATCTTCGAAAATATCTCCGGCCAGCGCGTGTTGTTCATTGGCGCCGGCGAAATGATCGAGTTGTGCGCGACCCATTTCGCCGCGCAAAAGCCGCGTGAACTCGTGGTGGCGAACCGCACCGCCGAACGCGGCGAGAAACTCGCGGATCGTTTCAACGGACGCTCCATTCCGCTGTCCGAGCTTCCGGCACGCATGCATGAGTTCGACATCATCGTGTCGTGTACGGCGTCCACCTTGCCCATCATCGGGCTGGGCGCGGTCGAGCGGGCGGTAAAAGCCCGCCGCCACAGGCCGATTTTCATGGTCGATCTCGCCGTACCACGCGACATCGAGCCAGAAGTGGGCGAGTTGCAGGACGTGTTCCTCTATACCGTCGACGATCTCGGCGCGATCGTGCGCGAAGGCAGCGCGTCGCGCCAGGCGGCGGTGGCGCAGGCCGAGTCGATCATCGACACACGCGTGCAAGGTTTCATGCAATGGCTGGATGCACGCAGCATCGTGCCGGTGATCCGTCACATGCACACGCAAGCCGACGCCCTGCGCCGCGCCGAAGTCGAACGCGCTCGCAAGATGCTCGCGCGCGGCGAAGATCCGGCAGGCGTGCTCGAAGCGCTGTCGCAGTCGCTTACCAACAAGCTGATCCATGGTCCCACGCACGCGCTCAGCCGTGCCAGCCATGAGAACCGCGACCAGCTCATCGAATTGATGGGCGGACTCTACAAACACGGCCATCCGGTGGGATCGAACGATCCCACGGAGAATTAGCGCCCCTCGCCCGCCTTTAGCGGTTACAGCCGCCGTCTCGTCTTCAATAGCGCCGTATTTTTAGGCCGCTTTCCTGATCGCAGTCTTCTCCGGAGCCTCGCTCCAGCACCCCATGAAAACGAGCATGCAAAGCAAGCTCGACCAGCTCACTACCCGGCTGGCCGAACTCAATGACCTGATGAGCCGCGAAGATGTGACCGCCGATTTGGATCAGTATCGGAAGATCACGAAGGAAAATGCGGAGATCGGGCCCGTGGTCGAGCAATACGCGTTGTGGCGCCAGGCAGCGAACGACGAACGCACCGCCCAGGAACTTCTCACCGATCCGTCCATGCGCGACTTCGCAGAAGAGGAGATCGGCGAGGCGCGCGAGCGGATGGCGGCGATCGAACGCGATCTGCAAGCCATGCTGCTGCCGAAAGATCCCAACGACGACCGCAATATCTTCATCGAAATCCGCGCGGGCACGGGCGGCGATGAATCCGCGTTGTTCGCCGGCGACCTGCTGCGCATGTATCTCCGATACGCAGAGCGCAATCGCTGGACGGTCGAGATGATGTCGGAAAGCGCGTCGGATCTGGGCGGTTACAAGGAAGTGATCGTGCGGATCGCGGGGCTCAATGTGTATTCGAAGCTGAAGTTCGAGTCGGGCGGGCATCGCGTGCAGCGGGTTCCGGCGACCGAGACGCAAGGGCGCATTCACACGTCGGCGTGCACGGTCGCAGTGATGCCGGAAGCCGATGAAATCGGCGAGGTCGTGATCAATCCGGCCGACTTGCGCATCGATACCTTCCGCGCTTCGGGCGCGGGCGGTCAGCACATCAACAAGACAGATTCGGCCGTGCGCGTGACGCACTTGCCGACGGGCATCGTCGTGGAATGCCAGGACGACCGCTCGCAGCACAAGAACAAGGACCGTGCGCTGAAAGTGCTCGCCGCGCGGATCATGGACAAGCAATATCACGAGCAGCACGCGAAGGAAGCCGCGACGCGCAAGAGTTTGATCGGATCGGGAGACCGGTCGGAGCGCATTCGCACGTATAACTTCCCGCAAGGGCGGATGACGGATCATCGGATCAACCTGACGCTCTACAAGCTCGACGCAATCATGGACGGCGATATCGGTGAACTCGTGGCCGCGCTCGTCAGTGAACATCAGGCCGAGTTGCTGGCCGCGCTGGGCGATGCCGAATGACAACCGTTGCCGGGCTCTTGCGGGCATCACCGTTGCCTGCGCTTGAAGCGCGGATCCTGCTCGAGCATGTGCTCGGCTGGCGGCGCACGGAACTGATCACGCGCGATGACGAGGAACTGCCCGAGGAAAGCGTCGACCGCTTTGAAGCGCTTGCTCGACGACGGACGGATGGCGAACCGATCGCGCAGCTTGTTGGAACGCGCGAGTTTTTCGGGCTGTCATTCGACGTGACGCCCGATGTGCTGATTCCCCGCCCCGAAACCGAATTGCTGGTCGAGATCGCTTTGGCGAAGATCGAGGGAATGCACGAGCCACGCGTGCTCGATCTCGGTACGGGCAGCGGTGCGATTGCTGTCGCGATCGCCTCGTCCCGCCACGACGCAAAAGTCTGGGCCGTCGATCGATCCGCGGAAGCGCTCGCGGTTGCGGCCGCGAATGCATCGAAGTTGCTCGGCATCGACCGGTCGCTGACCGTCGTCCAAAGCAACTGGACGGAGGCGTTGGACCCGGCGCAGCGGTTCGAAGTGATCGTGAGCAATCCGCCGTACATCGCGCAAAACGATCCGCATCTGGCCGAAGGCGACCTGCGTTTCGAACCGCGCGCCGCCCTCACCGACGAAGCCGACGGACTCAGCGCAATTCGCACGATCATCCAGACGGCGCCGTTTTTTCTCGCCGCGAATGGTTCTCTGTGGCTGGAACACGGCTACGACCAGGCGGAGGACGTTCGGGCGCTGCTGACGGCGCGCGGCTTCTCGGATGTCCGTTCCGAATACGATCTCGCCGGAATCGAACGCGCCAGTGGCGGCGTGTTCGCGGCATGAGCTCCGGGCGCGCTCAAGCTGCGCCGATTGAAATCCGCTATCATTTCAGACACGTTGGCGCATAAATCTCGCGCCGCTCGACCCCCAAATCAACCCGCATTACAACGCATCGCAGGAAAGACCATGGATACGCAAGAACGCATCAAGCAAATCGTCGATGCAGCACCGGTCGTGCTGTTCATGAAAGGCACGGCGCAATTCCCGATGTGCGGTTTCTCCGGCCGCGCCATCCAGGTCCTCAAGGCTTGCGGCGTGACCGAGTTGAAGACGGTCAACGTCCTGGAAGACGAAGGCGTGCGCCAGGGCATCAAGGAATTCTCGAACTGGCCGACCATTCCCCAGCTTTATGTGAAGGGTGAGTTCATCGGCGGGTCGGACATCATGATGGAAATGTACGAATCGGGCGAATTGCAGCAATTGTTTGCCGCTGCCTGAGTCTGTCCCGAGCTTGGTAGCCGACCGTACTTCGCCCTCCGACCCCGTACCGCGACGGCTGATCGTCGCGATCACCGGCGCCACGGGTTCGATCTACGGCGTGCGACTGCTTGAAACGCTGCGCCGCCTCGGCGGCGTGGAAACGCACCTGTTGATATCGAATGCGGGTTGGCTGAATATCCAGCACGAACTGACACTCGATAAATCCACCGTCCACGCGCTCGCGGACGTCGTGCACAACGTGCGCGATGTCGGCGCAAGCATTGCATCAGGATCGTTTGCGACGGACGGCATGATCGTCGCGCCCTGCTCCATGAAAACGCTGGCGAGCATCGCGCTGGGGTTATCGGACAATCTCATCACCCGCGCGGCTGATGTCGTGCTCAAAGAACGCCGGCGGCTTGTTTTGATGGTGCGCGAGACGCCGTTCAACCTCGCGCATCTGCGCAATATGACGTCCGTCACCGAAATGGGCGGCGTGATTTTTCCGCCGCTGCCGGCGTTTTATCACCGGCCAGGTTCTATCGATGAAATGGTCGATCAGACGGTGGATCGCGTCATCGACATGTTTGCTGTCGGGCGTCCCATCGCAACCGCTTGGCCCGGCCTGAAGAACGCCGAGCATTAACAACAGGCACGACACAATTCATCTCCTCAGCGACCGTTTATCAACGCTCTGAGTAGCCGTATATTCATGGCAACCACTCTTATAGAGGCTCGCTGCCATGTCCCGGCTTCCTACCGTCTTCATCTCCCACGGCGCACCGACACTGCCTATCGACCCGTCGATGCCATCGGCGGAGTTCGCTTCGTTCGCTACGCGTTTCGAGCGCCCGCGTTCAATCCTCATGCTCTCCGCTCATTGGGGCACGGCGCAGCCGGTCGCGAGCATCGCGGAACAACCGGAAACCATCCATGACTTTTATGGCTTTCCGCGAGCGCTGTACGAGATCCGCTACCGCGCGCCCGGCGCGCCTGAACTCGGAGAGCACGCCGCTACGCTTTTGACGCAAGCGGGCATTGCGTCGGCGGTCACCGAACACGGCCTGGATCACGGCGCGTGGGTTCCGTTGTTGCTGATGTACCCGGATGCGGCCATTCCGGTCGCGCAACTATCGATACAACCGCATCTCGATCCGGCGCACCACTACCGCATAGGCCGTGCGCTGCGGGCATTGCGCGGCGATGGCGTGATGATCGTGGGCTCGGGCCAGATCACGCACAACCTGCGTACGGCCGATTTCGGCGCGCGGCCGGAAGACGGGGATCCGCGTGTGACGGAATTTACGAACTGGTTCGAAGACAAGATGGCGGATCGGGATATTGCGGCGCTGCTGGACTATCGGAAACAGGCGCCTCATGCCGTCCTGATGCATCCGACCGATGAACATCTGCTGCCGATTTTCGGCGCATTGGGCGCTGCGGGCGACGATTTCGGACTCGATATTCAGTCGCTCGGCACATTCCAAAAAACGCTGGCCATGACGAATTACGTTTTCGGCGACGCTTGATTGACGCAAAACACGTCGATTTGCCGCGAATGAAAAAAACCCGCCTGCAAGTCCAGGCGGGTTCTTATGGTCAGGTATTCAAGCCGTCAATTCAATGACCGATACCTTCCAGGATTTCATCGTGGCTTTCACGCTCCTCGAGATATTGCGTCCTGTACCCGGTATGCACGCCCCAATAATAAAACGCGAGCGCGAGGACTGCCACAAGGGCCATATCCCAGCCATACGGCAATAATCCACGGCCGCCGAATTCCTTGCTGCCGATCAGCGATAAAACCGCCATAGACGGCAAATATGCCACCAGCCACCACGAGGCTTTCAGGTCATTTCCCCAAGTATCGAAACCAGTTTTAGCTTGATAGTAGAAATAAACTGGCAGCGCAACCACCATCAACACGATGATTTCACCGGTCAGCGGCCATTTCGCCCAATACAACACTTCAGACGCGCACACGAACGCGAACGGCGCAATGATGCTCATGCCCGGAATCGTCAATGGCCGATGTAAATCCGTCGCCGCCCGGCGCAACGCCATCAGGCTGACCGGTCCAGTCAGATAGGAGATCACGGTGGCAACCGAAATCACCGCCGCCAGCGAGCTCCACCCGCGGAAGAAGAACATGAAGATGAACGCGATGATCAAGTTGAAGAACATCGCCGGACGCGGCACGCCGTAAAGCGGATGCACGCTGCCCAGGAACTTCGGCAACGTGTTGTTACGTTCCATTGCGTAGATCATGCGCGACGTGGTCGCCATATACGTGGTGCCGGTGCCGCTGGGACTCACGAATGCATCGACATAAAGCAGGAACGCAAGCCAGTTGAGGTTCAGCGCCAATGCCAGTTCTGCAAAAGGCGAAGCGAAGTTGAAATGGCTCCACCCTTTCAGCACATCGCCTGGACTTACCGCGCCGATATAGGCGACCTGCAGCAGCACATAAATAACCAATGCAAGCAGGATCGAACCAATCACCGCAAACGGAATGCTCTTGGACGGATTACGGGCTTCACCGGCCAGATTAACTGGACTCTGGAAACCGTTGAAACTGAAGACGATACCGCTGGTCGCCACTGCGGTTAATACCGCCGACCATCCATAAGGTGCGAAACTCGACGCCGTACCAAAGTTTTCCGAATGAAAACCGGTAAGCATCAATCCCAAAATTGTCGCGCCGGGGATAATGAACTTGAAGACGGTAATCATCGAATTGGCGCGAGCAAATAATTTCACGCCCCAATAATTCAAAAGGAAATAAACGATGACCAACATTGCCGATAACCCCAACCCTATCGGCGTTAGAGATTCATCGACATATAGCGCATGCGCCCACGCATAAGGCCATGTGCTCATGTATTGGATCGATGCCTCCGCTTCAATAGGAATCACCGAAACAATCGCGATCCAGTTCGCCCATGCGCTGACGAATCCAACCAGCGCGCCATGTGAATAGCGGGCATATCGCACCATGCCGCCGGACTCAGGGAACATTGCGCCGAGTTCAGCATAAGTGAGCGCGATGGCGAGAATCACGAGCGCGCCAATCACCCATGCCACGATGGCAGCAGGCCCCGCAATCTTGGCCGCCTTCCAGGCGCCAAACAACCAGCCAGAGCCGATGATGGAACCCAGACCCGTCAGCAGCAACGCAACTGGTCCGATGTTCCGTTGAATAGAACTTTTCACTCCATCTCCTTGAGTCAGCAAACTTCCGATCGACAAGTGCGGGTTGATGAACTTGTACGTACTTTTCGGTTCAATCCCCCTCCTCGCACCAGCGTGGCGCGTAGTTTAACGGCTGTCGAAGCAATGTGTTGTATGAGGTTTCCTAATGACACATGATTTGTGTCTGCATCGGCAAACATCGAGAAACGAAAGACTTGTAAGATTAACTTTCGATGTCCGACGATCACGCCTCACAAGAAGCGAACCGTGTCTCAAAAAACCCCAAATTCCGGTCGGTTATTATTTGACCTCGTGTTTGATTCGCCGTATAAACCCTCTTGCAGGATTTCAAGCGGCGAGTGAATTGGTCTTTCGTAGTTCGCCCAGTACGGTACTCCGGTTGGTCCCATTGCCCCTTCCTTGATTTTCATGCACATTCGGGCCTCGGCCTTATTCAACATCTTTAGGAACACGTAACATGGAAACCGGTACCGTCAAGTGGTTCAATGACGCAAAGGGCTTTGGCTTCATCACGCCGGACGGCGGCGGCGAAGATCTGTTCGCTCATTTCTCCGAAATTCGCACGGAAGGCTTCAAGACGCTTCAGGAAAACCAGAAGGTTACCTTTGAAGTGAAGACTGGCCCGAAGGGCAAACAAGCTGCAAACATCAAACCGGCTTAAGTTTTAGTCGGTTTGATTCAGCAAAAGAAAACCCCGCATTCGCGGGGTTTTTTCTTTTTACTTCACGGGTTTATGCGGAGTCATCGAGAAGCGGCTTTAATTTATCCAAACAAAAATTAGCAATTAATACCGATTAACCGAATAGCCGCCGCGCATAGATTCCGAGTCCGGTTGCAACGCTCGCGAGACGATCGCCGAAAACGGCCTCGGCTGCGGGAAATGCGCTCGATATCGACTGCGAAAGAAAGCTGAGGCCGGTGGAACCGCCCGTGAAGTAGACCGCGCTTACATCGGCTGGAGCAACGCCCGCGCGACGCACCGTCTCCTCGGCAGCTTGCGCAATCCGGCGCGTTTCTTCCAGCCCTGCATCGACGAGTTGTTGCGCCGTAAAGCCGATGCGCAGCGCCTCTTCGACCTCCTCCATGCCGATGGTGGTCTCGCCGCCCGCGGCGACATCGATCTTCGCGGCTTCCGCGTGCGATGCCAGCGCATGGCCCAGGCGCCGGTCGACAACGCGCATCAGCCGGTCGTGATGCCGCTGATCGCTGTAGAGATGCCGCATCAATTGCAGTTCGCCCACGCGTTTCGGCCCGTAGACCGTGTTGATCAAATGCCAGGTGGCGAGATCGAAATAAACGCGATTCGGCACTTCGCGGCCTTCCGGCGCAATCGACTGGTAGCCGAGTTCGCGCAGGATCGTCGCAAGTTCGACGCGCCGGTCGAAGTCCGTACCAGCCACGTGCACGCCGTAATGTGCGAGCACGTCGTCTTTACGCGACAACTTTTCAGCGCGCTCCGGCCCGACTCGCACGAGCGAGAAGTCCGACGTACCACCGCCAATGTCCGCGACCAGGACCAGCGCTTCTTTCGTGAGACTCGCCTCGTAGTCGAAAGCCGCCGCGATCGGTTCGTACTGGAAGTGGATGTCCGTGAGGCCAATGGCCTGTGCCGCAGCCTGCAACTGGTTCTGGGCGAGTTGATCGGCGCGCGGGTCGTCATCGACGAAAAATACCGGGCGGCCGAGCACGGCGCGGGTGATCGGCGTGCTCGACACGGCTTGCGCCTTCTGCTTCAGGTGCTGGAGGAACAGCGTGATGACATCGACGTAGCGAATCGCGGAACCGTCGCCGAGATCCGTGCTGGTCTCGGCAAGCGGCGAGCCGAGAATACTTTTCATGGAGCGCATCAAACGGCCGTCGAAACCGTCGATATAAGCCTCGAGCGCCGCGCGCCCGTAGGCCTGCTCGTCCTCGTCAGTGTTGAAAAACACAGCGGTCGGCAGCGTGGTGGCGTTGCCTTCGACCGGAGCAAGCCGGATCGATGCCCCGTCAGGCAAAGCGACCGCTGAGTTCGACGTGCCGAAATCGATCGCGCAATAAGTCATGGGGTGAGCGACGGCAGCGTGAACCCCGCCGAGCATCGCAAACAAAAAGTGGAGCGCGTTTTTAGCACGTAACGCGCTGCACTTCAACCGGCGATCAAAAACATCTGCGACGGTACGGTTTTTGCTCGAAAACCCGGTAATTAGTACGCTACCGGCATGCATCGGGCCGGATTTTTCCCACGCACCCGGCTAAATGCATGAACGACACCACCGCAGTCTCCGACGTCGACCACGATGACAAGGCGTCCGCAACGATCATCGAAACGGATCTGCCCGGGCGGCTCGACAGGTTGCCTTGGGGGCGGTTTCACACGTTGATCGTGGCGGCGCTCGGCATCACGTGGCTGCTCGACGGGCTCGAAGTCACGCTGGCCGGTGCGGTGGCGAGTGCGCTCAAGGCGAGCCATGTACTGAAATTTTCCAATGCCGACGTCGGCATTGGCGGCAGCGCCTACATTGCCGGCGCGGTGGTCGGCGCGCTGGGTTTCGGCTGGCTAACCGACCGGCTGGGGCGCCGGAAACTCTTTTTCATCACGTTGTTTCTGTACGTGGCCGCGACCGCTGCGACCGCGTTTTCCTGGGATCTCGCGAGTTTCGTGCTGTTTCGGTTTCTTACCGGCGCGGGTATCGGCGGCGAATACACGGCGATCAACTCCACGATCCAGGAATTCACGCCCGCTCGCGTGCGCGGCTGGACGGACCTGGCAATCAACGGGACGTTCTGGGTCGGCGCGGA
>NZ_JBSIPA010000909.1:0-871 GCF_053574605.1 Caballeronia sp. M23-90
TCGTCATCAAGGCGAACTCGGGTCTGTCTGACGCCGAGATCGACAAGATGGTGAAGGATGCTGAAGCGAACGCTGACGAAGATCATCGTCTGCGTGAACTGGCCGACTCGCGCAATCAGGGCGACGCGCTGGTGCACAGCACGAAGAAGGCCGTGGCTGAACACGGCGACAAGATCGAAGCGGCTGAAAAGGAACAGATCGAAGCCGCGTTGAAGGATCTTGAAGAAGCGCTCAAGAGCACGGCGAGCGACAAGGCCAGCATTGACGCGAAGATTGAAACGCTGTCCACGGCGTCGCAGAAACTCGGCGAAAAGATGTACGCCGAGATGGCTGCAGCGCAAGGTGCGGCGGGCGCGGCAGCAGGTTCAGCAGGCGGTCCGGGCGCGCAGGCGGCGCCGGAACATCACGACGACGTTGTCGACGCCGATTTCAAGGAAGTGAAGGAAAGTTAAACGATCGAGTTGCCGTTTTAGCTTCACAACATGGCAGAAAATATACATGGCAGGTAAACGTCTGCGCATGGACGGCGAGCGAGACTGGAAGTAGAAACCGCTGGCTTCTCTTACCGAAGGCGGTTTGCCAGTCGACGACGAGTTTCGTAGCATGACTCAAAGCACTTTACGAACGTCCATGCTCTAAGTTTGGATCGAGTCGCTTAATTTTCCGATTTTTAGGGGATTGGCTGTGCGCTTTATGGGTAGAACTTGACCCGAGCAATGCAGTTTAACGTTTGAGCATAGACGCTATGAGAATCGACAAGCTCACGACCAAGTTTCAGGAAGCACTGGCCGACGCGCAGAGTCTCGCCGTCGGCAACGACAATCAATACATCGAACCGGTTCATCTGCTTGCTGCGCTGATTGCGCAACAG
>NZ_JBSIPA010000910.1:0-865 GCF_053574605.1 Caballeronia sp. M23-90
TACGCGGAAAGCTTCTGCGATGACCCGCACGCGCTCGCGCCGGAACTTGGCGCTGAGGGCATCGCAAAACCTTTCCGCGTGGCGCCCGGGTCAGCATTTCGCTCGGCCACGGCGCAGGAACTCAAGCTGCAACTCGATGCCTATCGCGGTTATCGCACGTACCTTTTCGATGGCCCTCACTACGTGCCGCCTCAACTCGTGGACAGTCTCCTGCAGTGAATATCATCCAGTCTCTGACTCACCATGTTCTTTCCAGACGCATGCAAGCGTCCGCATTCGGCATCGCGATTTTGTGGTCCGTCCCCGGCATGCCCCAGGCCGACCAAACGCTGCCGTTGCCGCTGACCGGCAGCGCCTACAGGGTCGCCCGGCAGGCGTACGGAAGCTACGACAGCCATCGCTACCAGGCGAGCGTTGGCTATGCGCGCGAAGCGATCCGTCAACGACCCGATGTGATGTCGCTGCGCCTGCTGCTCGCCAGCGCGCTCGAAGCGCAAGGCGACAGGCGAGCGGCAGTGCGTGCAATAGACGATGCCATCAAGGCCCTCGGTCCCGAACCCGCGTTGCGCGCTCGCCGCAGTGCGCTGCTTGCGATCATTGCGAGCGGCGCGAACGGTCCTTCCGATCCGAACGCGCTGACCGGCAACATGGCGAAGACGGCGCAGCGTGCTTACAGGGCGTATGCGAAGCATGACTATGACGACGCGATCGCAGCGGCAAACGAGGTGCTGGCCGCGCGGCCCGACGTCATGCCGCTCTATCTCCTCGTGATCGACGCGCTAACCGCGCAAGGGCGCGACCTGGATGCGTACGACGCGGTCATCGCAGAAACGCAGCGTGGCGGCGATAACCCTGGGCTGCGCGA
>NZ_JBSIPA010000911.1:0-863 GCF_053574605.1 Caballeronia sp. M23-90
CGCTCGGGAAAATCGCGGCAAGCGTATCCAGATCATTTTCCGATACCGCGTCAATACCAGCGCCACATGTCCAGTCGCTTACCGGCGCACTATCCAGACCCGGACCCGGCTGATACGGCGGATTCCACGGACGGCACTTCGGACCCGGCGTGGGATTCGTGCTCGCAAGACTACGGATATAGCTGGCAATCTGCATGCCCTGGTTCTGCGACAAGCCGTGATATTCGCTTCGAACCACGATCGAGTTATTCGAGTAATTGAACTTGAACAGATCGTTGCCGCTCGCGCTGTGGCAGTCCATGCAATGCGCCTTGAGCTGGTGACCCGAATTGACCGGCGAATCGATCAGCGTCGCGGTTTGCCACAACTTCTGACCCGCGGAGATATCGGCTGTGTTCGCAAGCGGCGCAGTCCATTTAGTCGGATCGTCTTGCGTGAAGCTGCTGCTGGCAATCAGCGCATTGCCCGACGCATCGAGCAAATTGAACGACAACACGCGATAACCCGAGCTCACGCCATCGGTGGTATTGAAGCGGAAACTGATCGTGTTGTTTCCGTTGATTGCGCCCGTCACGGGTACATTCAACTTGATGGTGTCGTAACCGCCGCCAATGCCGCCATACAATTTCGCGTTGCCCAGCACGGTCACGTTTGCATTCGTCAGATCGATCCACTTGCCGCCATTGATCTGGACAGAGCCCTTGGCGTCGTAGGAGAGATTGTTGACCTGCATGGTCAGCGTATTCGCTGACGCGCCCGCCGGAACGGCGAGCGTGGTCGTCACAACAACGCCGCTGCCCGCGCCCATTACCTCCAACGGCATGACCACCGCACCTGCGACGGGAATCGTGGGCGTCGTGGTA
>NZ_JBSIPA010000912.1:0-862 GCF_053574605.1 Caballeronia sp. M23-90
TCCCGACCGTGCCGCATCCGCGCACGACGAATCCGGCAGCCGGCCGGCGCTCCCTGCCGCAATAAGCGATAAAAAAACCGCGAGCCTTCGTACAAAAGGAAACTCGCGGTTTTTTATAGCAGCCAACAAAACCTCAGACCACGTTCATAGCCAGCGCACTCTCACGATAATGCTGGCTCGCCTTGTCGCTGTCGCCGAGCTGTTCGTGCAGACGCGCCAGGGCCCGATGGGTGCGGATCTTGAGCGGTTCGTTATCGGCGAGTTTCAAAGCCGATTCCAGGAACGCCTGCGCCTTGCCCCACAACTGCTGATGCAGACACAGACGGCCGAGCGTGAACAGCAAATCGGCGTCTTCCGTGCGCTCCTTCTGCCAGGCTTCGGCACGCTGGATCAGCGGCAAGGCATCGCCTGGCGACGCGCAATCCGGATATCGGCGCAGCAAACGCGCATCCCAATTGTGGTTCAGCGCTTCCTCGACGATCCTGCGCGCGTCGTTGCGGCGATCCAGCGCGATCAACAACTCGGCGGCGAGATCGGCCAGACGCGGCGACTGTCGCTCCACCGGCGACAACGACTGCCAGAATTCGAGCAGCGCATCGGGATTGTGCCGGCGATCGCGCAGCAGGTTTTCAGCCGCAACCTGCCGCAGACGCACCGCGACCGCAGGATGCAGAGCCTCGCGTTTTTCGAGCGTCTTGACGAGCTTCAGCACTTCGCCCCAGTTCTTCAACTGCTGCAGCGCATCGGGATTGTGCCGGCGATCGCGCAGCAGGTTTTCAGCCGCAACCTGCCGCAGACGCACCGCGACCGCAGGATGCAGAGCCTCGCGTTTTTCGAGCGTCTTGACGAGCTTCAGCACTTC
>NZ_JBSIPA010000094.1:0-18074 GCF_053574605.1 Caballeronia sp. M23-90
TGAACGGCGCGACGGTGATCATCACCAGCAGCAGCGACGAGAAAATCGCCCGCGCGCTCGAACTCGGCGCAACGCACGGCATCAACCGCCACAAGACGCCCGATTGGCAGCACGAAGTCCCCAAGCTGACTCATGGCCGTGGCGCGGAACACATCCTCGAGATGGCCGGCGGCGATAACCTCGCGCGTTCGCTTCAGGCCGTGGCGACGGGCGGCCGGATCTCGGTTATCGGATTGCTGGAATCGGATCAGCTCACGCTGCCTATCCTGCAGTTGCTTGGCAGCAGGGCATCGGTGGTGGGAATCGCGGTCGGGCCGCGCCGCGTACTGGAAGACGTGGTGCGCATGATCGACCGGCACGAGATCAAGCCGGTTATCGATGCGGTGTATCCGTTTTCAGAAGTGCCACAAGCGTTCGAACATCTGAAGCGTGGTCCGTTCGGCAAGGTCGTGGTGCAGGTCGCCAAACCATGACCCACGCGATAAAACCCGCCAGCGCAATGCCGTACATTGCGCTGATTTGTTCTCTGCACACGCGGTGTCGCTGGCGTTCGTGGGACATCGTTTGGTCTTGTGCTCGCCATACCCGCGACAATCCGCGTCGCCGACAAGTTTTCCTATGAGGCGTCGTCCCTGTTCTGCGCGGCTGTGGATTTTCGCGGCGCTGTCGATGGTGGTGATCGTGGCGAAGGCCGCGATGCTCGGCGCGCATGCTCAAAGGCGGGGTGTGTCGGCCCAGCTTAGTTGATCCGCCCGTAGCCCATGTCTTGCAGCAGCATGGCGTAGGCGCGTTGTTCGTCGCCGCCGCACTCGGCGATCAGGCTTTGCCAGTTGCGTCGCGCGAAGTAGCGGCGAATCACGGAAAAGACCGCAAAGCGCATTGCCCATGCAACGATGGTCAGGCCAATGTACTGGATACCGGGCAGGAAGTACCACGCGCTCAGGGTGAAGCCGGTGAGGACGAGCGTGGCCAGCACCATTAGCGCGTTGACCGTCGCCATCTGTACATAGAGTCTTCGCGCTGGGTCTGCCATGTCGCTCTCATCGCTTGCGTTGCCTTGTACGCCCGGAAAGCAATGCATTTCCCGAGACCATGGAAGACTTTACGGCAAATTTTGGGGAAACTTGAGAACGCCGGTTCGTATTCGTGTGGGAACGAACATGGGCCGCAGCGAAGACAGGCTTTTGCGTGTGGACTCAGATAAGGACTTCAGATATTTGCGTGGTGCCCGGGGCCGGAATCGAACCGGCACGCCTTGCGGCGGGGGATTTTGAGTCCCCTGCGTCTACCAATTTCACCACCCGGGCAAACAGCATTTGAACTTGCCAGCAGACCCGGAGTAAATCCGACGCCAACCGGCAAGTCAGCGATTATGCCTAAATTCGTTTGCGGCGGCAAGCCTCTGAACGTCTGCCCCGGATAACGCAGTTCACTGGCTCAAATACGTGAATTGGCCGTTTTTGATGATGCCCATCACGCTCGCCCGCTGGTCCAGCCCGACGTGATCCGTGATGCTTGTGCTGACCACGCCGTTCGGCACGACCAGCTCATGCGCGTGTTCCAGTTCCGCGCGCAACGCAACGCGAAACGCCGGCGTTCCAGGTTGCCCGGCCTTCAACGCGCGCCCAACTGCATCCTGCAAGCGCGGATAGACACCAGCTGCATCGCCGGCAAACTGGGTCACCGTGCCTTTGCCGTACCTGGCCTCGTAAGCATCGACGAAAACGAGCGCCGCTTTCTTCGATGGATGATCCGCTGGCAACGTCCGCGCGACCACGACCGGTTGTGTCGGGAAGAGCGTGCCTTCCACGTCCTTGCCGCCGAGCTTGATGAATTCCGGCGTCGCAATGCCGTGCGTCTGGTAGATCGCGCCCTTGTAGCCGCGCTCGACCAGCGTGCGCTCGGGCAATACGGTCGGCGTACCCGCGCCCGCAATCAGCACTGCGTCCGGCTTCGCTGCCATCAGCTTGAGAATCTGGCCGGTCACGCTGGCATCGGTGCGATTGAAACGCTCGCTCGCGACCACCTTGATATGCCGCAGCTCGGCGAACTTGGAAAACTCGTTGAGCCAGCTATCGCCGTAACTATCGGCGAAACCAATGAAACCCACCGTCTTCACGTTGCGATTGACCATCGTGCGGGTCATCACGTCGGCCATCGCGCGGTCGGTCTGGGCCATCTTGAACGCCCACACTTTCTTGCCTTCCTGCGGCTCGACCACCGATGCCGATCCGATCAGCGTGATCATCGGCGTCTGGTATTCCGCGACCGGATCGAGCGCCGCGAGCGCTGCCGGCGTGATGTTCGGTCCGACGATGACATCGACCTTGTCTTCGGTAATCAGCTTGCGGATATTGCGCACGGCGGCGCCCGGGTCCGATCCGTCATCGAGGATGATGTATTCGGCCTGCTGACCCGCGATGGTCTTCGGCCACATCAGCATTGCGTTCTTGCTCGTGATGCCGATAGCGGCCGCTGGCCCCGTACTCGACAAGTCGATGCCAACCTTCAACTGCGCGCTGGCCGCTGCGCTAAAAAAAGCGACCGCGCTGAACACGAGCGTCGGCCGCATGAACTTCGACAACTTCATTGGATGGTCTCCGCGAAGAGGTGTGGTTAGGAAAATTCGATCAAAGCTCGTAGCTTTCGTGCTCGCCCGAAAGCGCCTGTTCTATGAGCTTGCGGTTCATGGAAGGCGAAAGCAGTTCAACGAGCGTGTATACATAACTGCGCAGATACGCACCTTGTTTCAACGCGAGCCGCGTGACGTTGGTGCCGAACAGATGGCCAACAGGCATCGCGCGAAGATGTTTGTCGCGTTCCGGGTTGAAGGCGATGTCCGCGAGAATGCCCACGCCCAATCCGAGTTCCACGTACGTCTTGATCACGTCGGCATCGATTGCTTCCAGCACGATGTCCGGCGTCAGGTGGCGCAGCGCGAACGCCTGATTGATCTTCGAGCGGCCAGCGAACGCATTGTCGTACGTGATGATCGGGTATTGCGCCAGGTCGTCGAGCGTCAACAGCTTGCGCTCGAGCAGTGGATGATCGGGCTGTACCACGGCCACGTGATGCCACTGGAAACACGGCAACGAGACCAGTTCCTTATAGTTGGCGATTGCCTCGGTCGCGATCGCGATGTCCGCCTGATCGTGGATGACCATTTCGGCAACTTGCGTCGGGCTTCCTTGCAAGATCGAAAGGTGGACCTTGGGAAAACGCTTCTTGAACTCGGCGATGGCGGTCGGCAACGAATAGCGCGCCTGGGTGTGCGTGGCGGCAATTACGAGGTTGCCCTGGTCCTGCGCGGCGTAATCCTTACCGACCCGTTTGAGGCTCTCGACTTCCTGCAAGATTTTTTCCACCGATGCCAGGATAATTCGCCCTGGCTCCGTCAGCGAACGTACCCGTTTGCCATGACGTGTGAAGATTTCGACTCCGAGTTCATCCTCGAGCTCGATGATTGCCTTCGATACCCCCGGCTGCGACGTAAACAGCGCTTTAGCAGCTTCGGTCAGGTTGTAGTTCTGCCGGACGGCTTCGCGCACGAAGCGAAACTGGTGCAGATTCATATATAACCCATCCGCATATCAAAGTAATTTATCAGTCGTTTGCAATATATAGGAAGTTTATTACCATCGAGACAATTTTTCCAATATCGATATCTGTATTTGTCATAAGCAAATGAGGGCAATGTCCGAACGGCATTGCGGCGCATGACTCTACTGATATCGATGTGCGGCGTGGCTAGGACGCCGTACTGACGGAACTACTAAAAACTGGGGCCCCCCGAATGTATCAATACGATCAGATCGACCAGAAAATCGTCGACGAACGCGTCGCTCAATACAGCGACCAGGTGCGCCGACGTTTGTCCGGCGAGTTGAGCGAAGAGGAATTTCGTCCGCTGCGCCTGCAGAACGGTCTCTACATGCAGCGCCATGCGTATATGCACCGCATCGCGATTCCTTACGGCAATCTGCGCAGCGACCAGATGCGCATGCTCGGCACCATCGCGCGTGAGCACGACCGCAATTACGGCCACTTTTCGACGCGCACCAACATCCAGTTCAACTGGATCCAGCTCGAAGAAACGCCCGAGATCCTGCGCAAGCTGGCGTCGGTGCAAATGCACGGCATTCAAACGTCGGGTAACTGCATCCGCAATATCACGGCCGATCAGTTCGCCGGCGTGGCGCCCGATGAAATCGTCGATCCGCGTCCGTGGGCAGAAATTCTCCGTCAATGGTCGACTTTCCACCCGGAGTTCGCGTGGCTGCCGCGTAAGTTCAAGATTGCGGTGAATGGTTCGGTGGAAGATCGCGCGGCCGTGCAAGTGCACGATCTGGGCGTGTATCTGAAGAAGAACGAGGCCGGTGAAGTCGTCGCGAGCATCCTGGCGGGCGGCGGTCTGGGACGCACGCCGATCGTCGGCGCGGTGATCAAGGAAGATCTGCCGTGGCAGCATCTCCTGACGTATTGCGAAGCCGTATTGCGTGTGTATAACCGCTACGGCCGTCGCGACAATATGTATAAGGCGCGTATCAAGATCCTCGTGAAGGCGCTGAGCCCCGCTAAATTCGCGCAGCAAGTGGAGGAAGAATGGGCCCACTTGAAGGACGGTCCTTCCACGCTCACGCAAGAAGAGCTTGACCGGGTATCGCAATTCTTCGCTCCGCCCGCATATGAAAAGCTGCCGGACACGGATGCATCGTATGAAAAGCATCTGATCGACAGCAAGCCGTTCGCGCGCTGGATCGAACGTAACGTGCGGCCGCACAAGGTGGCGGGGTATGCGTCGGTGACGTTGTCGCTGAAGCCCACGGGCATTGCTCCCGGCGATGCAACGGACGTGCAGATGGAAGCCGTCGCCGATCTCGCCGATGAATATTCATTCGGTGAAATTCGTGTCTCGCACGAGCAGAACCTGATCCTGGCGAACGTGAAGAAGCGCGACTTGCATGCGGTGTGGGAACGCGCGAAGGCCCTGGGGTTTGCGACATCGAATATTGGTTTGCTGACCGATATCATCGCGTGCCCGGGCGGCGATTTCTGCTCGCTCGCCAACGCGAAGTCGATCCCGATTGCACAAGCCATTCAGGAACGCTTCAGCGATCTCGACTACGTATATGACCTGGGCGATCTGACGCTGAACATCTCCGGTTGCATCAATGCGTGCGGTCATCATCACATTGGCAACATCGGTGTTCTTGGCGTCGATAAGGACGGCTCGGAGTGGTATCAAGTGACGCTTGGCGGCGAGCAGAGCTCGGGCGCAACGGGCGCGCATCTGGGCCGCGTGATCGGCCCGTCGTTCTCGGCGGAAGAGATGCCCGACGTGGTGTCGCAAGTCATCGATACCTTCGTTGAGAATCGCATCGAGGGCGAGCGTTTCATCGAGACGTACGGCCGTATCGGCATTGCGCCGTTCAAGGAACGCGTGTACGCATCGCGCCAGCCGGCGCACGTCTGAGGAATAAAGCACATGGCTTCGATTATCAAGAATCGCGAAGTGGTTGAAGACACTTGGCACGTGGTGCGTGCAGGTGAAGACGGTACGCTGCCTGCTGTCGATGCGTTGCTGCCCGGCAAGGTGATCGTGCCGTTCACGTGGTGGAAAGCGCACAAGGCATCGCTAGGTTCGGCGCACAAGAAAGAGCCGATCGGCGTCTGGCTTGCTCCCGACGACGAACCCGCCGAACTGGTCGAAGACTTCGACAAGATCGCGCTGATCGCGGTGGACTTTCCGAAGTTCAGCGATGGCCGCGGTTTCAGCATCGGCCGTTTGCTGCGCGAGCGTTATCACTGGAAGGGCGAGTTGCGCGCCATCGGCGACGTGCTGCGCGACCAGTTGCGCTTCCATGAACGCTGCGGTTTCGACGCGTTCGCCGTTCGCGCCGACAAGGACATTTACGACGCGTTGAACGCGTTCAGTGAACTGAGCATCCCGTATCAAGGCGCGGTCGACGATCCGAACCCGCTGTTCCGCCGCCGTGAAAAAGCTGCCGGGGCCGCTGCATGAATGTCGAACTGCAAGCCAAAGTCGAACGCCTGGACGCGTTGCTCGATTCCATCGCGCAACGCCATGCGAACGTCAAACTAGCCAGCAGCCTTGCCGCCGAAGACATGTTGCTCACACACGCGATTCTTTCGCGTGGGGTGAAGATCGGCATTTTCTCGCTCAACACCGGTCGTTTGCATGCTGAAACGCTCGGCATGCTCGATCGCGTGAAAGAGCGCTATGGCTACGACATCGAACAGTTTCACCCGCAGCCGGAAGCGGTCGAAGAATACGTTCGCGACCACGGTCTGAACGCCTTCTATGAAAGCGTCGATCTACGCAAAAGCTGTTGCGGCATTCGCAAGGTCGAGCCGCTCAATCGTGCGCTGAGCAACGTGAGCGCATGGGTCACGGGACAGCGCCGCGAGCAGTCGGTGACACGCGTGGAACTGCACGAAGAAGAACACGATGCACCGCGCAGTATCGCCAAGTTCAATCCGCTTGCGGACTGGACCGAGGCAGAAGTCTGGGATTATCTGAAAGCCTTCGATGTCCCCGTGAACCCGCTGCATGCGCGTGGTTATCCGAGCATTGGCTGCGAGCCATGCACACGCGCAATCCGTCCGGGCGAAGACAGCCGGGCCGGCCGCTGGTGGTGGGAGTCGCGGGATACGAAGGAATGCGGCTTGCACGTCACGAACATCAAGATCGTGGAAGACCGGAGCGTCGCGCCCAGTTCGGCGCTCTGAACGTATTTGATATTGACGCACGGCGCCTCCACCTGGTGCCGTGCAAAGTAACCGAGGAACGACGCATATGAGCAGCACGCTCGATTCAACAGTCAACGCGCCCATCGCCAATCGCGGGACGCGGATGGACCATCTGGACTGGCTCGAAGCTGAGTCGATTCATATCCTGCGCGAACTCGTCGCCGAATGCAGCAAGCCCGCGCTGCTGTTCTCGGGCGGCAAGGATTCGGTCGTCGTGCTGCATCTCGCGTTGAAGGCGTTTGGCCTGGGCGCGGGCCGCAAGACCGTGCTGCCGTTTCCGCTGGTTCATATCGACACGGGCCACAACTTCAATGAGGTCATCGACTTCCGCGATCGCCGCGCCGCTGAAATTGGCGCTGAACTGGTGGTCGGTCACGTCGAGGATTCGATCAAGAAAGGCACCGTGCGCCTGCGTCGCGAAACGGACTCGCGTAACGCGGCGCAAGCGGTGACATTGCTCGAGACCATCGAAGAACATGGTTATACGGCGCTGATCGGCGGCGCGCGTCGGGATGAAGAAAAGGCCCGTGCGAAAGAACGCATCTTCTCTTTCCGCGATGAGTTCGGCCAGTGGGACCCGAAAGCGCAGCGCCCGGAATTGTGGAGCATCTATAACGCGCGTTTGCATAACGGCGAGCACTTGCGCGTGTTCCCTATCTCGAACTGGACCGAACTGGATATCTGGCAATACATCGGACGCGAGAAGCTTGAGTTGCCGTCGATCTATTACGCGCATGATCGCGAGATCATCCGACGCAACGGCCTGCTCGTGCCACTGACGCCGCTCACGCCGCTGCAGGAAGGGGAAGTATCGGAGGTGGCGCAAGTGCGTTTCCGTACCGTTGGCGACATCAGTTGCACGTGCCCGGTTGCAAGCGACGCTGACGACGTCGAGAAGATCATCGCGGAAACGGCCGTGACGGAAATCACGGAACGCGGCGCCACGCGCATGGACGACCAAGCGTCCGAGGCGGCCATGGAAACGCGCAAGAAACAAGGTTATTTCTAAGCCTCACGCTGGCACAAGGAACAGGGAAACATCATGAGCATTCATCAACCCGAAGACCTCGGCGTGTTGCGCTTCATCACCGCAGGCAGTGTGGACGACGGCAAGAGCACGCTGATCGGCCGCTTGCTGTTCGACAGCAAGGCGGTGTTGTCGGATCAGTTGTCGGCGTTGTCGCGCGCGAAGAACAAGCGCACCGTCGGCGATGAAATCGACCTGTCGCTGCTGACCGACGGCCTCGAAGCCGAGCGCGAGCAGGGCATCACCATCGACGTGGCATACCGCTATTTCGCGACGGCGAAGCGCAAGTTCATCATCGCCGATACCCCCGGACACGAGCAGTACACGCGCAACATGGTGACGGGCGCATCCACGGCGCATGCCGCGATCATTCTCGTGGACGCCACGCGCGTCACGTTCAAGGACGGCGTTGCGCAATTGCTGCCGCAGACCGTGCGTCATAGCGCGATCGTCAAGTTGCTCGGGCTGCAGCACGTGATCGTCGCGATCAACAAGATGGACCTGATCGACTTCAGCGAGTCGCGTTTCAACGAGATCCGCGATGCTTATGTCGAGCTCGCGCGCCGGCTCAATATCAGCAATGTGCGCTTCGTGCCGGTATCGGCGTTGAAGGGCGACAACATCGTGACCGCCAGCGAACGCATGCCGTGGTACGCGGGCGAACCGCTGCTCGATCTGCTCGAAGCATTGCCGGTAGCGCAGCCTGTCGAGCAGGCGCTGCGCTTTCCGGTGCAATGGGTCGCGCGTCAGGACGGCAACAAGGCCGACGATTTCCGCGGCTACATGGGACGCGTGGAGTCGGGCGAAGTGAAGCTCGGCGATTCCATCACCGTTCTGCCCGCCAACCGGGATGCCACGGTGGCCGAGATCATTGCGCCGGTGCCGGGCGGTGTCGGGCAAGTAGATCGCGCGTTCGCGGGCCAGACGGTGACCATCCGCCTTGCCGAAGATATCGATGTCTCGCGCGGCGATACGTTCGTGCCGCGCAACGCGACCGGCGTGAAGGTGGAGCCGGCGAAAAAGCTCGATGCCGACCTTTGCTGGTTCGACGAAGAACCGCTTTCACCGCAACGCAAGTACTTGCTCAAGCAGACCACGAACACAGTGTTCGCGCGGATCGGTGTGATCAAGGAAGTGCTGGACGTGCATACGCTGTTGCATTCGGTTGATCGTCGTGATCTGAACATGAACGACATCGGCCGCGTGGCGCTGACGCTGCAAAAGCCGATCGTCTGCGATGCCTACGATACGCATCAGGGCACCGGCGCGTTCGTTCTTATCGATGAAGCGACGCATCACACGGTTGCGGCCGGGATGATTCGCTCGTTCTCAGCCTGAGCAATGACTATGGGTAAGGTTTATCTGATCGGCGCGGGGCCTGGTGCTGCAGACCTGATCACGGTTCGCGGCGCCCGGCTGCTGAGCCAGGCACAAGTGGTTCTGCACGATGCGCTGATCGAGCCCGCCATGCTCGACTACGCGCCCGACGCGCATCGGATCGCCGTCGGCAAGCGTTGCGGACAGCGTTCGACGGCGCAGCATTTCATCAACAAGCAGATCGTCGATGCCGCGCGCGAGCATGACATCGTCGTGCGTTTGAAGGGAGGCGACCCCATGCTTTTCGGTCGCGCCGATGAAGAAATGCGCGCACTCGAAGCCGCGGGTATCGAATATGAAGTGGTGCCGGGGATCACGGCCGCGCTGGCGAGCGCTGCGACGCTGAAGCGCTCGCTCACGTTGCGCGGGGTATCGCGGAGCGTGGCGTTGGCGACCTATAGCCGCGCGCCGGACAGCGACGAGATCCGCGAGCAGGCCAGCGCCGATTCTCTCGTGTTCTACATGGGCCGCGACAGCGCGCCGGAGATTGCGCAGCAATTGATCGATGCAGGACGGGCGGGATCGACGCCGGTTGCTATCGTCGAGGCCTGCAGTACCGAGCGCGAGCGTTCGTTGACGCTGACGCTGGGTGAAATGGCACGTGGTGATGCACAGGATTGGCTCGATGCATCGCAGCCGAGTTTGCTGATGATCGGTGAGGCGTTCGCGGAGCGCGCGCTGGCAGAAACCGGTCAGGTGAAAGCGGCCTTGCAAGCGGCGGCTTGATGTCTTTCGATTGAAAGTCCCCTGCCGGTCGATGACCGGCAGGGGACTTTTTTATTGCGCTAAACCTTCTCGACTTCGCGCAGCCCTATGCTCTGCGGTTTGCGAAACGCTGAGGCGATCTTGTCGCACTCGGACTTGGGGACATCGAACGCCTCGAAGTAGGTTCGCCACTCGCGTACTACGCTCGACAGATGCTGGATGATTTCCGCTGCAGCGTGTTTGAGAAGCCCGAACCGCCCCGCAGCGGAGAGAGCATTATCGAGCGTCGCCAGGCGGCCCATTGCCGGACCGACGCCTAGCACCAGGAAACGTTCGGAGCCGACCTGCGGCTTCGGGACTACATCGTAAAGCTCGCTCAGGCGCCAACCCTTGTTCGCACCGTCCCACACAAACGCATGATTACGAAGATGATCGTCGTCGTTCGTCACGAGGATGTTGAACACCATGCGTTTGAACAGTTCGAGCTTGTCAGCCGCGACAAAACCAACCGCGCCGCGCTCGCTCAGCGTATCCGACAGATCCGTGTAGCTGGCAGAGGCAGTATCGCTTTCGTGCATCTTGAGCATGGTTAGAGCACTGACGACGTGCCGTTTGCCAAAGCTTCCCTCCGGCAACGGCACGCGGTCGAACCGCTCGATCAACATGACATCGCGTCCGTCGGGAAGGTGAACGGACCGGGTCGCCGGCACCCGCATGCCGCACTGACGGGCAAGCTCTAGCGTTGCGCGTTCTACCAGCGGCACGTTGAAACCGTCGCGGGCAACCGGGAATTTTGCGACCCACTGGCGGTTATCGTCGAGCAAGACGGCCTTGGGACGCGCACCACCAAACGTCGCGCCTACGCTAAAGAGCAATTGCAGTTTCTTCGGAACCGGCTTGCCTTCCTGAATCATCGCGGCGGCATCGAGTAGATAGGTCAGCGCTTTTGCATCCGGCAATTTGCCCGGCTCCGCAGGTGAGGTCGGCGAGTCCCTGAAATCGAGCGCGCCCGTGCGGTGCGGACCGGCATGAGCGAGATAGTCGGTCTCGGGCAGACCATCGGGCGCTGCCCGCAGCATATTCTCGATAACCCGCCGGCCCCAGGAGTCCGGCGCCGCGTCGCGAATCGCGCCAAATAACGCCAGTCCCGCTGGTGGTTGAAACACCACTTCTTTTGTTTTTTTTGCCTCGCTCAACGGCGTGCTGACCGGGTCTACGGCCGTAGCGTTCGCGCGTTGCAGATACTTGTTTCCATAGACGAAAGTCGATGCAGTCGGTCTGATTCCTTCCTCGAGGAGTTCGAGCTTGCCGGCAGGTACGGCCTCCGACGACCCTTCCAGCGTAATGAAGACGTATTTGCTCCACGTCGAGGTATTAAAAATCATAGTCGTCCGTCTTCGCTGCGCTCTTGCGTGGGCGCACACGGGACTCTATCTGGCGGCGTGCTTCGCCTATCCGGTCGTTCTGGGGATTGGCAAGCGGCTCGAGCGTACCGAGAAGGCCTGCACGGTCGAATGCCTGAAGCCAGGATGCGAAACTCACGGAGACGTCGCCGCTTTCAATGCGTGCCAAGGTGCTCGGGCTCATGTTGGCCCGCTCGGAAAAGTCTTGCCGCGTCATGTTGCGCGCGATGCGCGCGGCGGCAACCGCGCGGCCGAACGAGGTCGCCCGCTGGTCCAGTTCAGGAGAGATGAAGTCCTTGTTGTTGCGTTTCATTTTGTCTTATCTGACATATAAACCCACTTAATTAGTCAGTATAGACAAATTCGACGCGACATCAATCTTGTTGAGCGAAAAAAATAGTCATATCTGACCAATAAACTGGTTTAATTGGTCAGATATGACTGTTTTTGCTGTTTCAATAGGGTGCGCGAGGCTCGAAGCGCTTGAATCTGCCGAGCTTATCCGATCTGGCGCAGGCAATACTGCGCAACTGCGTCCAGCACCGCTTCATCTTCCCCGACCGCCACCGCGCACTTGATCTCGACCGATGGAAACATTGCGCGGCATCGATCCAGCAACTCAGGAAGATCCCGCCGGATATGGCCGCCCTGGCCAAAAAACACGGGCACGACGGTAACGACATCACACCCGTCCGACCCAAGCTTTTCGATCGCCATGGGCAAATCCGGCGTCATCAATTCGAGGAACGCAAGGGAAACCGGATCGCTGCGCTGGGCGCGCAGCTTTGTCGCGAGGCGTTCGAAGGGCTCGGCCCAACGCGGATCACGTGCGCCGTGACCAAACAAAATCATGCCGTGCTTGCTCATTGCATGCTCCACAGAGGGCGAAACCGAGTGCCTGGTGTCTCTAGTGCCGATCGACCCAGCGCAGGCCGATCAATCCGACTATCAGATAGGCCAGTGCAGGCGCCGCGGCCGTGACGGGCGCGGGCCAGGTATTCAACGTGCCGATGTGCGAAAACAGCGTGTTGATCAACTGGAAACTCATGCCGATCATGATGCCGCCAAACACCTTCACGCCGACTACGCCAGCACGCGTGTGCAGGTACGCGAACGGCAGCGACAGCACCAGCATCACCAGCACCGCGAGCGGATACAAGATCTTGCGCCAGAACGCGATCTGATACCGCTGCGAATCCTGATGATTTTCCGTCAGATGCTGGATGTATCGAAACAGGTTGAACATCGACATCCGGTCGGGCGAAACCAGCAGCACTGAGAGAATCTGCGGCGTCAGTTCGGAGCGCAACGAATACTCGGGCAACGTTGTCTGCTGCGCACGATAAACCGGATTCAGCGCGTCGCCGGGATTCACCGTTTGCGGCGGTGCATCGACGAGTTGCGTGTCCGTCACGCCCGTGAGCTTCCAATGCCCCGGCGGCTGGAATACGCCGCTTTTTGCAATGCGCACATTGGTCAGGCGCAACAATGAATCGAACTCATAGATCCGCACGTCCGCAATGGTCGTGTCAGGATTGAGGGTGCCGACGTTCACGAAACGCGTGACCTGCTCACCGTCGGCGCGTGCGGTCAGCGTGTCCTTCACCCAGACGCCGGATTCGAAGTTCATCGATACCGACGACCCCAGCGCCTCCAGCCGGACCTTTTCCGAAAGCTGATCGGAGTAGGGGCCCACCACTTCGCCGATAACATAAGTGAGCAGGACCATCGGAATGCCGATTTTCATCAGCGAACGCAACGCCTTGCCGGTCGACAATCCCGACACACGGAAAATGGTGAATTCCGACGCCGCAGCCATTTGCGCGAACACGTAGATGGCGCTGATCAACGCGGCGACGGGGATGATTTCGTAAAAACGCGACGGCGTTTGCAGCGCGACCCGAAGCACCGCCAGACCGAATTTGTAGTTGCCGTGCCCGACCGTATTCAGCTCATTGATCAGATCGAAAAAGAAGAACAGGCCGGAGAATGCAAACAGAATGAAAATGAACGCGAGATAAATCTGACGCGCGAAGTACCGTTCATAAATGCGCATGCGTCAGGCCCCCTTCGAACGCGTGAGGCTCGACAGCCGGAACAGCGGCCGATTGCGAATGCGCATCCAGAAGATGAACGCCACCAGCACCGAAACCAGTATGTGCAGCCCGAGCAGCCCGACGACAAATGAAACGCGTCCCTGCTCGATCCATGACTGCACAACGTTCAGCAGGTTCGAATAAGTCAGGTAGATCAGCACGGCCATGACGAGATTGATGGTTCGGCTGCGTCGCGGATTCTGGTACGAAAGCGGGATGGCAAGCAGCATGAGGTTGAGCGCGATGAGCGGCAACCCGGCGCGCCAGGCGATTTCAGCAAGATTCGTGCGGCTTGGGTCGGCAAGCAGTTCGTTCGTGTACATGCCCGTGGTCGACGGCGTATTCACGAACTGCTGGCTCTGGATCTTCACGCCGTATCGCTCGAATTCCATGATCCGGAAATTCGGCTGGCCGGGAATGCCGTCGTATCGGCGGCCGTTTTCCAGCACGACGAAACGGTCACCGTTCGCATGCGTTTCGGTATGACCATTCTTCGATACCACCACGTTCACCTTGCCGCCTTCCGTGCTGGTCACGAACACGTTTTGCACGTGCCCCTGGTCCGGCGACATCTTCTCGATGAAAAACACGCGGTGACTCGTCGGCGATTCGCGGAACTGGCCGGGGGCGAGCAGCGACACTTCATCGCGCTGCTGAAAACGTGCCTTGATGAGTTTGCTCTGCTGGTTCGACCAGGGCCAGCCGATGAATGCAAAGAAGATGATCAGGATGATGATCGGCGTGGAAAATACGGCGACGGGCCTGATCAGTGCGGTCTGGCTCACGCCGGACGCAAGCCACACGACCATTTCCGAATCGCGATACCAGCGCGTGAGCACAAAAAGAATGGAGACGAACAGCGTGACGATCAGCATCACGGCCAGATAACCGATCACGGTGAGTCCGATCAGCACGACGACGTCGCGCGGATCGACCTGGCCTGACGCCGCGAAGCCGACGATGCGGATCATCATGGTGGTCAGCATGATGGTCAGCAGCACCATGAATACGGCACCGGCGGTGTACGCGAGTTCACGCTGAAGGGAGCGTTGGAAGATCATTGATTGATAGCTTGAAGCCGGCGGCGACTGACGGTTGGACGATATGCGGGCCCATCTTGGCGGCCGCATCTGGCCGCCATGCGATGACAAACGTGCAAACTGGACGAAGTCATGAGGGCAGACATTCGATCCGGGCATCGCTACCTGTGACCGCCTCGGAAAAAATAGCGGATAATTGCGGCTTTCATCCTTCAGCCAAGATTTTATCCGAGGATAAGCGCGATGGACTTTAGCATAAAAGCCTGTGATTGGAGCAAAGGCTCGGCAAATGGTTTCCTTAACGGAAAAGCCGATGTAGTAGTGCTCGGCGTGTTCGAAGCGCAGACGTTGACGGGCGCAGCCCGCGAGATTGATTTGGCGACCAAGGGTCTGCTCACGCGCACGGTGAAAGCCGGCGACATGAGCGGCAAGGCAGGTTCCACGCTGATGCTGACCGAAGTGACGGGTCTGGGCGCATCGCGTATTTTGCTGGTGGGTCTCGGCAAGCAGGACGGTTTCAACCAGAAGGCTTATGCGGAAGCGGCACGCGCCGCGTGGCGCGCATTGCTCGCCACGAAGATTGCAAATGTTGCATTCACCCTTGCCCAATTGCCCGTGCCCGAGCGCACCGGCGACTGGGGTGTGCGCTGCGCCATCCTCGCGCTGCGCGAGCTGACCTACAAGTTCACGCAGATGAAGAGCAAGCCGGAAAACGGCGATCGTGCGTTGAAAAAGGTTGTGTTCAGCATCGACGCAACCGACGAAAAAGCCGCGAAGCTCGCGGTCAAGCACGCCACGGCGCTCGCCAACGGCATGGACCTGACGCGGGACCTCGGCAACTTGCCGCCGAACGTCTGCACGCCGACGTATCTCGGCCATACCGCGAAAAAACTTGGTAAGGAATTCAAGCTGAAGGTCGAAGTGCTCGGCCAGAAGCAGATCGAAGCGCTCGGCATGGGCTCGTTCCTGTCGGTGGCGAAAGGCTCGATCGAACCGCCTGCGTTTATCGTGATGCATCATCAGGGCGCGGGTGCGAAGGCTGCGCCGGTCGTGCTCGTCGGCAAGGGCATCACGTTCGATACCGGCGGCATTTCCATCAAGCCGGGCGACAGCATGGACGAGATGAAGTACGACATGCTCGGCGCCGGTTCCGTGTTCGGCACCATGCGCGCCATCGCGGAAATGGGACTGAAGCTCAACGTGATCGGCGTGGTTCCGACCTGCGAGAACATGCCTGCCGGCAACGCAGTGAAGCCGGGCGACATCGTGACGTCCATGTCGGGCACGACCATCGAAGTGCTGAACACCGACGCCGAAGGCCGCCTGATCCTGTGCGACGCGCTGACCTACGTGGAACGCTTCAAGCCGGCCGCCGTGATCGATATCGCCACGCTGACCGGCGCGTGCGTGGTCGCGCTCGGCCATCACAACACGGGTCTGTTCTCGAAGGACGACGCGCTCGCGGGCGAACTGCTGGATGCATCGAAGGAAGCGATCGATCCGACCTGGCGCATGCCGCTCGACGACGAATATCAGGACTTGCTGAAGTCGAATTTCGCCGATCTTGCAAATATCGGCGGCCGGCCGGGCGGCGCGATTACGGCCGCGTGTTTCCTCTCGCGCTTTGCGCAGAACTATCCCTGGGCTCACCTCGATATCGCGGGTACGGCGTGGAAGAGCGGCGCTGCGAAGGGCGCAACCGGCCGTCCGGTGCCGTTGCTCACGCAATTCCTCGTGGATCGCGCGGGGTAATGAGTTTGCGCGTATCGAGCATTACGGGCGCCGGCAGGGAGGCGCGGGCATGACGCGGATCGACTTTCATTCGAATGTGGGCGATTCGATTGCGTACGCCTGCCGCCTCGCACGCAAGGCGTACATGAGCGGCCAGCCGTTGATCGTGCTGGCCGAACCCGAGCGGCTGAAACGTTTCGACGAACAATTGTGGACGTTCAAGCCGCTCGAATTCGTGCCGCATTGCATGGCGGACAGCGCACTTGCGGCAGACACGCCGGTGTTGCTGGCGGCGTCGCTCGATACGGTGCTGGAGAACCAGCAGCATCAGATCCTGCTGAACCTCGGCGCCGCCGTGCCGCCCCAATTCGCGCGTTTCGAACGGCTGCTGGAAGTGGTCGGCAACGACGAGCATGAACTCGTGGCGGGGCGGGAGCGCTACCGGTTCTATCGCGATCGCGGGTATGTGCTCAACAACTACAAACAGGGCGCCGGAGCGTGAAACCTCCGGGATGGCGCGCCGCCGCGTACAGGGTATGATCCCCGAAAACGCCGGCCGTTATCCTAAAGGCGTGCCTGCCATCAAGACGGAGTCCACTCGTGCCCATCACCACCGCGCCCGATACGGCCGAATCACCCGATAACTTCGATTCCTCCATCCCTGTTCTCACCGATGTCATCGTGCCCGGACGCGCCGAGCGTGACCGGCACGGTGAAACAGAACGCCGATAACGCTCGCCAGGCCAGCTCCCTTGCGGCCAACGCATCGGAAATTGCGAACAAGGGCAGCCGCGTGGTCGCACAAGTCGTCGGCACGATGGGCGACATCAACCAGAGTTCCGCCAAGATCGCAGACATCATCACGATCATCGAAGGAATCGCCTTCCAGACGAATATTCTCGCGCTCAACGCGGCGGTCGAAGCGGCGCGCGCAGGCGAAGAAGGACGCGGTTTTGCGGTCGTGGCAGGCGAGGTGCGCAGCCTCGCGCAACGGTCATCGGCGGCGGCGAAGGAGATCAAGGGTCTTATCGATACCTCTGTCGAACGCGTCCAGTCGGGCACCTCACTGGTCGATGAAGCCGGCCGCACCATGGCCGAGATCATCGGCGCCGTGCAGCGCGTAACCGACATCATGGGCGAGATTGCAGCAGCGTCGGAGGAGCAGAGCAGCGGGATCGAGCAGGTTGCGCGCGCCGTCACGCAAATGGACGAAGTGACGCAGCAGAATGCGGCGCTCGTGGAAGAAGCGGCCGCGGCCGCACAGTCACTGGAGGACCAGGCCGGGAAACTGCGCGAAGCCGTGGCTGTGTTCCATCTCAACGACGACGGATCAGCGGTCGTAGGCGCGGCTCGGACGGCTCCTCGTACCGTGTCGTCACCGGGCGCGGCGAAGTTCCGGCCTGCCGTTGCGCTCAAGGCCAAAGGCGTTGCTCCGGCCAAGCCTGTAGCGGCTGCCGCGCGACCGCTGGCGACGGCGGGCGGCGACTGGGAAACGTTCTGATATCGAGTTGAACGCTGGGCTTTCAACGCGCCGCGAGTTTTCGCGGCGCGTTTTCGTTTGGCCTCAGGAAAACGTTCGCGCGTATCTCCGGGCGATGTATTAAACGATCGTGTGGAATGGGTATCACAGCGGGTATCACAGCGGGTTTCACAGCAGTATTCGAAGGGCGCGCATCCGATTCGCGGCCGTTGCCAACTTCCCCGTACACTGTGCGCTGCATCCGATAACTATTTCAGGACATGCCATGACCGAATCCACTCTCGCCGCGCAACTCGTGCAGGCCCGCCGGCAGCGAACGCTGATCGAGGACCTCGAGTCGGCAGATATTCCCGCCGACGCCAACGCGGCTTACGCCATCCAGCATGAAGTCCTGTCGCTGACAGGCGCCCGGATCGGCGCGTGGAAAGTCGGCGCACGCTCGCA